>JAAFHJ010000009.1 GCA_013298325.1 Myxococcales bacterium
GAAATCGCACAAAAGGGCACAAATTCAGCCATTTCTGCGTGGGCCAGCGCCGTCGAAGCGGCTGGATTCTCCGAGGCGCCGCTGGACGCCGAGCGCGAAGCGGCGGTGGGAGCGCTTCGTCCACCAGGCGAATCACCGCGGGAACCGGCGGTTGCGCGCGTCGACCCTGCCCCCAAACGACGCCCTTAGGTCGCCGTCGCGCCTGGACACGACGATTCTTTGGCTCCGATGGTCTCGCAAACCGCGGGAAACGGCCGCGGCGCAACCGCACGCTGTTTCGTTGTTGACGGGTGCAACGGCGGCTCTTTAGAACCGACAGGCCCATCGGTGCCTTAGGGCGCCGAATCTGGTCCGGCGGGTGACGCCGGGCATGCCGCGAAGCCCTCGCAGCGAACCAAGCCCAAGATCTCGCAGGACATGGATACCAAAACGCTCCTCGCCCTCGTCGCCGTCGCCCTCGTGGTGATCGCCCTGGTGTTCGCGTTCCGCAAGAAGCCGGAACTGCCGAGCGCGGAAGAGCCGGAACCCAAACTCCCAGAAAAGACTTCGGATAAGCCGAAAGAGGCAAAGCCGGCGCCGCGCCTCGATCACGAAGACCGTGCGAGCAAGCCGGCCGCTGCGAAGGCGCCGAGCGTGCCTGCCCCCGCTCCCGAGCCCGCAGCGCCCGTCAAGGCCCCGTCGGTCGCACCGGCTCCGGTCGCCGTCGCAAAGCCCGCAAAGCCGGCTCGGAAAGCGGCCGACGCGGCGGAAGTGAAGATCCTCGAGCGTGGTCTGAAGCAGACCCGCGGCGGTTTTTTTGCGCGGCTGAAAGAGCTTTTCGTCGGGAAGAAGGAAATCGATCCGGCGCTCCTCGATCAAATCGAGGAGGTCCTTCTCACGAGCGACGTCGGCGTGAAGACGACGCAGAAGTTGCTGGATAACCTGAAGGAACGCCTGTCACGGGCCGAACTCAAGGATGAGGATGCGGTCTTCGCTGCACTCCGCGAGGATGCGCTGGAGATGATGTCCCTCCCCGGCGGGCCGATCGTCGCCCGGAGCGGCGAACCGACCGTCGTCCTCATGGTCGGTGTGAATGGCGTCGGCAAGACGACGACGATCGGGAAGCTCGCGACACGCGCTACCCACGACGGCAAGAAGGTCATGCTCGGCGCCGGGGACACCTTCCGCGCCGCAGCCGTGCAGCAGCTCGAAGTGTGGGGGAAGCGCGTTGGCGCCGACGTCGTGCGCGGAAAAGAAGGCGGGGACCCGGGTGCGGTCGCCTTCGAGGCCACCACCAAAGCCAAAGAGGCTGGCGTTGACCTTCTCTTCGTCGACACCGCCGGGCGCCTTCAAAGCAAGGCCCCGTTGATGGACGAGCTTCGCAAAGTACGTAAGACGATTGCGAAAGCGATGGACGGAGCCCCGCACGAGACGCTCCTCGTCCTCGACGCAACGACTGGACAAAACGGCCTCAATCAGGCTGCGCTGTTCCGAGATGCGGTTCCGCTCACCGGAATCGTCCTCACCAAACTTGATGGAACCGCCAAAGGGGGAATCGTTCTCGCTATTTGCGACGAACTTCAGCTCCCAGTGCGCTACATCGGCCTCGGCGAACGCGCGGAAGACCTTCGGGAATTCGCTGCGGACGCATTTGTCGAGGCGCTCTTCGCCCGTGAGTCCGCAGGAGGCGGCGAGAATGCCTGAAGTTTCGCGCGTCACGAGAAAGTCTCAACGACGTGGTTGTGTTCGCGAAAAACCGCGTGATATAGTCGCCGCCGCTTTCCCCAGGCACGGCGATTCTACAAAGAATTTCGCCGTTTGGACCGCCGACCCGAAGGGTGGCCGAGTGAATGTCAGGGGCCGAATCTCACGTGAGCGAGTTCGGCCGGATCTCAAGGGGTTACGATGAAGCAGGCGCGATGGTGGCTCCTCTTGGCCGCGGCGACACTCGCGGTACCGACGGAAGCCTTTGCACAGAACAAAAAGGCGCCTGCGGCGCCGGCCGGTAAACCCGCGCCGGCAGCCGGTGCGCCCGCGGCCGGAGCGGCTGCGGGAGGGGTCGTCGATCTTGACGCCCCAGGTCCGGCAACGGGTGCGCCCGCCGGGACGAATGGAGCAGCCGCAGGCGGCGCCATCGATCTCGACGGCCCCCAGCCCAACAACGGCGCAGGCGCAGGAACTGGCGGTACCGACACCGGGACCGGCAGCATTTGCGATATCGACCCGAACGCACCCGCGTGCGGGAAGTCGACCGACCCGGCGAAAAGCCCCGCGCTGCGCGTGCTGAAGCCGGACGTTTACGCCGTGCAGCAGATCTACGCGCTTCGCAAGAACCGCCTTGAGCTGAATCCCTACTGGGGCTTCTCGCTCAACGACCAGTTCGTCAGCCACCCGGGACCGGGCCTGGCGGTGAACTATTACATCACGAACGTCCTCGCGGTCGGCGTGAACGGCAACTACTACGGGTCGTTCAACAGCGACTCCGAGTTCAACTTCCAGAACCGCCGCGCGACCCGTCTCGCGGTGCCGCTCACCGAGTATCTCGCGGGCGGTAACTTGAACTTCACGTACGTACCTGTGTACGGAAAGTTCTCCGGTTTCTCGAACTTTATCTTCCACTTCGACACCTACGTCGTCGGCGGAATCGGGGCCATCTGGACGAAGCCGATCGCGGTTATCGACCCGGACAACCGGAAGTTCGAACAGAAGATGAAGCTCGACTTCAACGCGGGCCTCGGTCTGCGCGTCTTCTTCAACCGCTGGTTCGCCGTTAACCTCGAGATTCGCGACTACATTTACAACGAGCAACTCGAGGCGACGACCATCTCGAAGAGTTCGTCGGATCCGAAGTATGCCTCGGCGCCGGAACGCGATCCGTCTACGTGGTATGGGCAGAATAGCCTCACGAACAACGTGCAGGCCCAGATCGGGGTCAGCCTCTTCCTCCCGCCCTCGTGGGAGTATCGGTTGCCGAAATGAGCGAGACGAACATGAAGCGTTGGTTCAAAGCTCTCTCCGCCGGTCTCCTCGCGCTCGCCGCGGTGGCATCGGCCCCCAAGTCCGCTCAGGCGCAAGAGATTCAGCTCACCGGTCCCCTCGCGGGCGCACCGGCTGTGCGGAAGCTCCGCCTGTACCGAGAAGGCCGCTTCGAAATCGCTCCGACGGTTTCGTTCACCCTTCTCGATGAGTACCGCCGAACGATCTTCGCCGGCGCGCGCCTCAACTACAATCTGACCGAATGGGCGGCCATCGGCGTTTACGGCGCCTATGGCGCCGCAAGCCTCGCCACCGACCTCACGACCCAGGTCGATGCGAAGTCGCCCCGGTACCTCGGACCGGGGAGTCCTTCCGATCCCAAGGCCGATCCCCCCGCGGGAAGCACGGCGATTCGCAACCCGAACGTAGCAAAGTCGTTCGACGAGCAGACCGCACGCCTTCAGTGGATCGCGGCTCCCCAGCTCACGCTGGTACCGTTCCGCGGGAAGCTCGCGCTCTTCGAGAAGGCTTTCGTCGATACGGACGCTTACATCCACCTCGGTGTCGCTGCAGTCGGTGTCAAAGACCGTAAGGACTGTGGGGCGGCAGGGCAGTCGAAGTGCTCCGCGGACTACGAAACGGCCTCGCGAGTGGCCGTTGCCCCGACCTTTGGTCTTGGCCTTACGTTCTACCCGAGCGATCTCGTGAGCTTCGGCTTCGAGTATCGCGCCCTCCCCTTCTCGTGGAACCGTGCCGGTTTTGATACCCGTGGAAGCGGGACCGACGGCAAGTTCCCCGATGGGAAGATCAACTCGGACGATCGGACCTTCAAGTTCAATCAGATGGTCAGCATCTTCGTCGGCTTCTCCCTCGGGGATCGCAAGACGAGCGAGTGAACTTCCGCGATGGCGGACGAAACGGAGTCCAGGGTTCGCCCCGGGCTCCGTTCTCCGTTTGTCGAAGGCGACCCCCTAGACCTGAGCCCCGACGACGAAACGCCCTCGCATCGCCCCCCAAACGGTTCCGCCTGGACAGCTCGGCGTAGGTGTGGGGAAAGCGCGTCGATCCGTCCCGGTCGGAAACGGTCTAGTTCGCGTCGAGGGTCGCGCGACGCATGCTGACGTTCATCAGCAGCCCTATTCCGAGCAATATTGTCAAGACGCTCGATCCTCCGGCAGAAAACAGGGGGAGCGTCACGCCGACGACCGGGAGGATGCCGGTCACCATGCCGAGATTGAAGAAGGCGTGCCAGAAGATAAGGGCACCGACCCCGATCGCAAGAACGGCGCCGAACCGATCCTTCGCCGTCGCCGCGATCCGCACCGCCCACAGCACGATAAAAAGATAGACGGAAACGAGCACGAGGCACCCGACGAAGCCCCAGTCCTCCGCGTAGACCGCGAACGGGAAGTCAGAATGCTGATCGGGAATGAAGAGGTACTGATTTTGGGACCCCTTCATGAATCCTTGGCCAGAGAAACTCCCATTTCCAATCGCGACTCGCGCGTGGTGGGCGTGCCAGCCGGAGCCCTTGATGTTGGCTTCTGGATTCAAGAAGCTCGTGACGCGCTCCTTCTGGTAGTCGTGGAGAATATAATTCCAGACCACCGGAAGCGTGACGATCAGGAAGGTGCCGAGCTTCGCGAGCGACTGCCAACGAATTCGCGTCATCAAGCAAATCGTGACGAAAATTAGTCCGTTGATGAGGGCGGTCCCCAAGTCGGGCTGCTTGAAAATCAGCGCGACGGGCACGCCGGCGATCGCGGCAGGGATCGCCAAATCCTTCAAAGTACGCCCTTCGACGCCCCCTTTCGAGTCGTCATGAAGGTACTTTGCGAGCGCGATCACAAGGAAGAGCTTCATGAATTCAGAGGGCTGAAAACTGAAGCTTCCGATGTAAATCCAGCGCGAACTTCCTCGAATATCTCGTCCGAGAATGAAGACGAGAATCAGAAGCACAATACCGACCACGTAGAGCACGTATCCGAGGCGCTCGTAGTGGCGGTAGTCGATGGCTGCAACCACGGTCGCAAAGATGCCACCGATGACAAACCAATAGATTTGTTGGAGGTGAAAGTCAGCGAGGGCGGCGCGAGCGGCGCTCGTCGCGGAGTAGAGATTGACGACACCGATCACGCCGAGCATGCAGGCGGCGAGAAAGAGGGCCCAGTCGATTTCGAGGCGGTTTCGGGTGGTGGTCGCCACGTCATCTCCTCGGTTCGGGGCGTGCGGGATGGGTCGGAGCGTGCGCCCCCTCGTGCTTCAGGCGAACGTAGTCCCGAACGACCTGAATCGCGACCGGGGCGGCCGCCTTCGGGCCCGACCGGCCGTGCTCGATAAAGACGACGACGGCGACCTCGGGTGCCGAGGACGGATAGAAGCTCGCGAACCAGGCGTGGTCTTGGCTCTTGTACCAACCGACACGGGGATCTTCGTCGGGCTTCGGCACGTAACCTGTCTGAACCGTTCCCGTTTTTCCGGAAATATCGAGGGACGGGTCGCGCACCGGGTAGGCGGTTCCGAGTTCGTCGTTCACGACGGCGTGGAGACCTGCCTGAACCTTCGCGAGCGTGTCTGGCGAAACATGTGCCTTCTGCCGGACGCGCGGGGAAAAGTCTTGGTAGACCGTCCCGTCGCTCGTCTCCAAAGATCGAACGATCTGCGGCGAATAGACGGTCCCGCCGTTTCCGATCGCCGCATAGGCGAGCGCAAGCTGAACCGGTGTCACCAGGACGGCACCCTGCCCGATCGCCGTGTTCAGCGTGAAGCCGATGCGGAACTGCCCCCGATAGCGGAGCGTGTACCAGGCGCGCGTCGGCATCTTCCCCGGCGATTCCGGATTGATCGAGAGGCCCGTCTTCTGGCCAAGGCCGAATTCATTGCCAATTTGCGCAATGCGGTCGACGCCGATGGCCTCGCCAAGCTTGAAAAAGTAAATGTTGCAGCTCTCGGCGATCGACTGTTTGAGGTTGACCTGGCCGTGATGGTGGGTGCAGCGGAACGGGCGCTTGCCGTAATAGAGGACGCCGTCGCAGTGAATGGTGTCTTTGGGGTCGACGAGTTTCCCTTCGAGCGCGGCCATTGCCGTGAATGCTTTGAAGGTTGAGCCGGGCGGAAAGGCGCCCGTCATCGTCTTGTCGAGCATCGGATGGAGCGGATCGAAGGCGAGCTTTCGGATCGTCTCGCGGCGCCTTTCGCGGCCGCCGGTACCGGAGAGGTCGTTCGGGTCGAAGTCGGGCTTGCTGTAGAGTGCTCGAATTCGGCCACTTTTTACGTCGACCACAACGACCGCACCGGACAAATGGGGGCGCATCGCCTTTTCGATGGCGGCGACGAGGTCGATGTCGACGGTCAATCGGAGGTCGCGGCCGGCGATCGGATCCTGGCGGTGGGGCTCATCGACGAGGCGGTCGGCGTCGGGGCCGCCGCGGTAGCGGCCGCGGGCGTCCACAACACGCTTTTCCCAGCCGCGCTGCCCGCGAAGGTGCGCTTCCCAACCGCGCTCGATGCCGGTGGCGCCGATGCTGTCGCCCGCGTCGTACCCGAGCGGGTTGTACTTCTGCCGCTCCTCGGCGGTCATGAGCTCGTAGCCCTCGGGCCGAAACTTCTGCAACGCCTCGAAATCAATCTCGGAAACGTAACCCATCATGTGGGCGCCGAGGTTCTTAAACGGGTAGAACCGGACCGGCGATTGAACGACTTCCGCGCCGACCATTTCTTGCGGGTGCTGCCGTATTTCCGCAACAATATCGCGTGCAACGTCCTCGCGAACGAGGATCGCGCGCCAACAGGGGCTGCGGTCGTCGTCCTCGCGGCAGACGTCTTTAATCTTCGTTTCGAGGCGGTTGCGCTCGTCCGGGTTCAGGCGGAGGGCGTCGGCGATCCGCGGGAGGGTATCGACCTCTTCCTTTCGTTTCCGCCCCTTCTTCGGGGGACGGGCGGTCGGCATCACGCGCCCGGGGACGAGGTAGACGTTGTATGCGGGGCGGGAACTCGCGAGAATTCTTCCCTTTTCGTCGCGGATTACGCCACGCGTCGTCGCGATGCGGACCCGGCGAATGATGTTCTCGTGAGCCATCTGCCGATAGTCGGCCCCCTCAAGCACCTGAAGCTGGAAGAGTCGCCCGAGAATCGTGAGAAAGGCAAGCACAGCCCCAAGAGCGATCCACTTGTAACGCTTACGAAATTCGCCGATGTCCGAGCGGGGCGCAAGAAACATCAGCGCGGCTCCGTCGTCGCGCGTTCGCCACGCGTGCCGGCGGCGACGGTGAGGCCGCGGTCGGCCTTGCTCGTCGCAGCAGTCCACGCGAGCAAACGCACGCCCAGGTGGAAGACGAAAGGTGCGAAGAGGGCCGTCGAAATTGCGTGGGGAAACGAAATCTTCCAGAGTGCGCGAGGCACCCAGGTATCTCGGCCAAAGATCGCGAGAAGACCAAGAAGCATCGCGCTCTTCACCAATGTGAAGGCGAAGGTGAGCAGGACCTGCATCCACCGCGCTTGCGCCGCGAGCCGAATTCCGGCCCCGCGGGCGGTGATGAACAGCGCCACATACGTGAAACTGTAGAGGCCAACCGGCGCCATGCCGACGAGGTCGGTCGCGTAGCCAAGCACGAACGCGACGGAGGCGCCGCGGAGCAGCGGAAACTCCTGGACGCCCATGAAGAGAATAAGCGGTAGCGTCAGTGCGGGAGTAATCCCCGGAATCATGAGGAATCCGTGGGGGATATGCGCAACGGCGAAGAGCTTTCCGAGAAGGCGGAGGAGGCGGAAAAAGTGCTCTTGGGCGAGAACAAGGAGCAGTCCCGCAATGAAAAAGGCCGTATTCCTCACGGCTTGGGGGCTCCCGGCTTTGCAGCCCCCTTTGTATCGTCAAGCTCGCCGGGCGGCGTCGTCAGGATAAGCACAGAGTCGAGGCGGGAAAAGTCGACGGTCGGCTCCGCTTCAACCTCCTGATCGCGACCGATCTCCTGCTTGTTGACCTTCGTGACTCGGGCGACGGGAATGCCACGCGGGAACCACTTCCCTTTCCCGGAAGTCACAAGTAAATCGCCAACTTCAACGCTGTCGCGCGAATCGACCATCTCGACTTTGCAGGTGTATTTCGTCGGATCACCCGTGCCGCGTACAAAGGCGCGAGCGCGCGTAACTTCATCTTCCACGTCAATGCCGAAGGCCGCGTCGACGGAGAGCTGCACAGAAATGCTATCTCCGGAAACCCATTGGACGGTTCCGACGACACCGGCCGACGTAATCACGGGCATGTGTGGACGTACGTTTCGGGAACCGCGATCGAGAACAACGCGAGTAACGCGAAAAAACTCTGTGATATCGGTTCCGACGACCTGCGCCGATACGGTATCGCCAGGTGTCCCCTCTTTGAGCTGGAGCAGCTTGCGCAATTCACGGTTCTCCGCTTCCGCACGTTCAAGCTTGTGAACCTGCTCACGGAGGCGTGCATTCTCGTAGGAAAGGCGTTCGTTTTCTTCTTTTACATCGACGAGATAGATGTAGTCGGAGAAGAAGTTCGAAATTCCGCGCGCACCGCTCGCGACGACGAATTCAATGGGGGCACTAACCTGCAAGAGCGCGCGATCCATACCGTTCAGATTCTCGGGGCGCTTGACGTTTGCGCGGAGAAAGAAAAACGGAACAGTCAAAAGCAAGACCACGAGGGTCACGTCTCGATAGCGCTTCCAGGCCACGGTAATTCGATCGCCACCGGCCTCAGCCGATGGTGACTTCCTTCAGCAATTCCATGTGCTCCAGCGTCTTTCCGCTACCAAGCACCACGGCGCTAATGGGGTCGTCAGCGACCATCACCGGCAGTCCGGTCTCCTCGCGAAGGAGCACGTCCAGGTTAGCGAGCAGTGCGCCGCCGCCCGTAAGGACGATCCCCTTATCGACGATATCGGCGGCGAGCTCCGGCGGCGTCTTTTCGAGGGCGCCAAGAACCGCCTCCACGATCGCGTTGATCGGCTCGGCAAGAGCTTCCCGAATTTCATCGGAATTGACAACGACAGTTTTCGGAACGCCTGCAACGAGGTCACGCCCCTTCACTTCCGTCGTGCGCTGCTCATCGAGCGGGAACGCATTCCCGATCTCCATTTTGATACGCTCCGCCGACTGTTCCCCGATGGCGAGATTGTATTTTCGCTTGAGGAACGCCTGGATCGCCTCGTCCATCTTGTCGCCGCCGACGCGCACCGACTGGCTATAGACGATGCCAGCGAGCGAAATCACTGCAACTTCCGTAGTACCGCCGCCGATATCGACGACCATATTCCCGGAGGGCTCGGTGATTGGCAGGCCAGCGCCGATCGCAGCGGCCATCGGCTCCTCAATCAAATAGACTTCGCGTGCCCCTGCACTTTCGGCGCTTTCCTTGACGGCGCGCTTCTCGACTTCGGTGATTCCGAACGGAACACAGATAATAATCCGAGGCTTTACCAACGCGCGACGATTGCTCGTCTTGTCGATGAACGCCTTGAGCATCGCTTCGGTGATCTCGAAGTCGGCGATGACTCCGTCGCGGAGGGGGCGCACCGCACGGATATTGCCCGGCGTACGCCCAAGCATCTCCTTCGCCTCGCGGCCGACGGCAATGACCTTGCTGCCGCCGCGCGCATCTTTCTGGACGGCGACGACCGACGGCTCGCAGGAGACAATCCCCTTGCCGCGCACGTAAATCAGCGTATTCGCGGTCCCGAGGTCGATCGCGAGATCGTTCGAAAAAAGGCCGTTGAGCCAGTCGAAGACCATGCGGTTCCTTTCGGGCAAGAGCGACAGTGCCGCTCGGGGTTGGAGTTTCGCCGCGACTTGCGGCACGCAGGACCGCCTTAGCGCGAAGTCCGTGCGGAAGGCGCTCCTACGCCACAGCGAAGGTTCGGGCAAGCTCCCAGCAACAGCAGGGCAGGCTGGCGAGAAGTATGCGGCGGCCAATCCCAGACAAAGAAACAGCCCCGCGAAGACGGGGCCGGAGCGACGGAGCCGGAGCCATCAAAGCGGCTTCGACCCCTCAACCATCCCCGGCCCGCACGCGGGCCGACGGGCTCACCCCTTGGAGATCTTGCCTTCTTTGTGCGCGTGGTGCGCGCGGCAGCTCGGGCAGAACTTCTTGATCTCGAACTTTTCCGTCATCGTCCGCTTGTTCTTGTCGGTGACGTAGTTCGCGCGGTTGCAGTTCTGGCAGGACATCTTGATGAGATCGCGCATGGTGTTTCCTAGAGAAAAATCGGCGCCGAACGCGCACGTCCGGCTTGGGGGAGCGGTCCATACACCACGGTTTCGCCGGGCGCAAGCACCACAAATTCTGAATTCGTTGCGCCGCCGTCGCTCAGCGCGGGGTAGGCCCCTTCGCGGGGGCCGCGGGGGAGGCCGACGGGGCGGGAGTCGCGGGGGCGTCGGGAGAAACCGCCTCGACGAAATCATGGGCCAATTGGCAATTGTTCACCTGACGGTGAAGCGCATTTGCAACCTCGGGATTCGTCGAAAGAACTTCGGGACCGAGGGACACATGTCCCACGGAAGTTCGCCGAACCTGCGCAATCATCTTCTTCTGCGAAAAGTCGTAGAGATAGATGCGGACGGGATGGGGTACGAGGGCCAAATCATCAACATTTAAGGTCGTCCGCGGCTTGATTGCGCCAGCGTCGCCAACGGGCGCCGGCTCTACAATGCGTGCTTCGGGCACGTCTTCATCGAGGACTAAGAGGAAATATTTGGCCTGTTTGACGACGTTAAGCGCAAACGGAATCTCGGTCTTCTGGGCTTGCTCGTATTGCTCCTCGAAGACCTTCAACCGCAGATCATCGTCGACCCCTTCGACGAGCTTACGCCAGGTGTCGGTGAGAACCCGGGTCGAGCGATAGGCCTGGCGGACGTTCCACGGCTGATCGCCGCCGACGATGACCGGCGTCCCGGCTGGCGGAGGATTGACCGCCGGGACGTTCGTTCCTCGTACCAGACAGCTCGTAAAGCCATCCTTCACCGAATGTTCGGCAGCTGCGCCGATGTCGCCGGTTTCGGCGAGGCGGAGGCGCAGGTAGAGTCCCGGCTCGCTCCGGAACGCCAATGTGCGCGCGGCAGGCTGAACCTCGTCCCCGGAGAAGTCGTTGTGGGCGCCCTTGACGACCGCCTCCATTTGGTCGCGGAGCGGAAACCAGTCTTTTCCGAGCGTCGCAACGGTGTCGGCTTGGGCCGACAACAGCTTGGCGCGACCGCTCTGAACCCCTCGGTTCCAACGGAAATAGTAGACGCCAAGGAGAACGCCGACGAGGGAGAAGGCGACGAGGGCGTGCTTGAACGTTGGGCGCCCGTACTTGCCGCGCTTCCGGTTCTCCCGGATCTCTTGAACGGCGGCAAGGCCGCGCACGCGCTCGGTCGGGTCAGGTTTCTTCGCCATAGACGGTGTTCTCTCGAGAGGGGCCGGAACTCGCGGCCAAGACGACGACACGGACGGGACCGAGCCTGAGGACTCCACGAACAGGAATAAGTTCCCAATTCCTGAATAGTTTCAAAGAATTGGGTATTCTCGGGTCACAAAGAAGAGAAGCTCGGCTTTCCGAAGAAATGCCGAGCCTCGTTCTTGGGTGAAGCGACGATCACTCGCCGCCGCCACCACCGGCCGGCTTTTTGCCGCCGGTCTTGTTGACCATAAACGAGACGTTCGGGAAGCCTGCAAACGCGGCGGTCTGAAACACGCTCTTCACCACGACGGCAGGAACCTTTGCGTCCATCGTGAGAATGACGACGCCAGGAAAGTCCTTGTTCGGGTTGAGCTGCTTGTAGACGTCGCGCTGGCCCTTCAGCGAATTGAAGAGTTCTTCGATCTTCTGAACCTTGTTCGCCTCGACGACGCTGCGCGTGTTGCCCATGGGCTGACCGTTGACCAGGATTTGGTCGGCGGTGATCGCCACCATCGGCGCATCGAGAAGGTCGATCGTGTGCTCCGCGGAGGGGAGCGTGATGCCATTCGGCAGCGAAGTTTCTCCGCTCGCACTGAACGTCATCAGAAGGAACACGACGATCGTCACGAGGAAGTCGATCATGCTCGTCAACGAAAGTTCGGCAGCAACGCTTCGCCCGCCGTGTCCGCTCACTTTTTTCTGAACGAACTTAAGGGGGATAGCGTGCATCAGCCGTTTGCCCGGCTCATGGATCGTCATGACGAAATCCTCACTGCATCGCGAAAGTTACGTTGAACGCAGAGGCTTTTTCGGTCTTCTCGCCGACCTTGTACTGCCGCTGCGGAGCATAGATTGCGTCGATAACACCAATGAGTTCGCTGTAGGGCGTGGTGTTGTCGGAGTGGAGAACGGCCTGGTCGAACTTCTTGTCGCTGGCCTCCCGGTGCTTTCCGGTCTCATTCCACTGGCTCTCGATCTTCGCGGAGAGCTCTGGGTACTTCACAGTGCCCTTCTCTTCGACCGCTTGGACCTCGATCTTCTCTTCCTTGATTTGAGAGCCGCCGGCTTTCCAAACGAGGCTGAAGCTGCGCTTCTTGCCCCCCTCTTGGGTCGGGCCGAGGGTCACATGGAGCTGAGGCTCCGGTTCGACCTTGTCGATTTGCTGATCGGTTCTCGGCGGGCCAGGGACCTGCGCGTCCGCATTGATGCGGGCCATCTGGGACCACACCGCGGTAATGAGGAGAAAGGAGATGGTGCACATCAAGAGGTCGATCATCGGGACCATATTGACCTCCGAATTCACCGACTTTTTGCCACCGCCGCCGCCTTCGACGCTTACGCCACCCATGGTCGTCTCCTCACGAACCGACGCAATGAAGGTCGGAAAATTTGGGGGACAGGGACGAGGACCGCTCCGTTCGAGCGGCCCCGCCCGTCACACTACCTGCCACACACGGTCTTCTCTCAGCCTTCGGCCGGGAGATTGACCTTCTGACGATTCGTAACGACGAGGTTGAGCACCTGAACGCTCGACTCGTTGATGTCGTCCTCGAGCCCTTGGGTCTTGCTGTTGAGGAGCGCGAACCCGACGAGTGCGAGAATGGCGACGATGAGCCCGAATGCCGTGCAGTTCATCGCTTCCGCGATACCGCCAGCGAGGAGCTTCGCCTTCTGGGAGGGGTCGATGCCGTCGCCAGAGACGGCGGCGAAGGACGAGATGAGACCCGTCACGGTTCCGAGGAGACCCGAGAGCATCGCGAGGTTCGCGAGGAGCGCGAGGAACGGAGTACGTGCGGTGAGCTTCGGGATTTCGCGGAGAGCCGCTTCGTCCATCGCCGCCTGAACTTCTTCATCAGGGCGGTTCACCTTGACGAGACCTGCCTGAACGATACGCGCGAGCGGCGCATTCGCGGCGGAGCACATCTTGACGGCACGCTGGACGTCGCCCGCAAGGATGCACTTCTGCATCGTGGCGAGGAACACGTCTTTGTTGATCGACGAGCTAAAGAGGGTGAGCGCGCGCTCGATGATCACGCCGATCGTGATGATGGACCAGAAGAGGATGAGCCACATCCCCCATCCACCTTCTTGGAAATGCTTCCACATTGCGAACTACTCCTGACGGCATCCGGCCCCGGGCCGAACGTAATTGGGGTCTAGGGCAGGTAGGGCCCCGTCGACGCGTGGCCTCCGGTCCGATTCGCTGCATTATGCAACTTTTCCGACCGTGAGGTGGCGGCACGTTATCCGAACGCGAGAGGGAGGTGCAAGCACCTCGAACGACTATCGCGCGGAAAAGAGCACGGCGATCGCGGACACGTGGTCCCAAAAGCCTTAAGGAGCCTCGTTTGGCGCCCTGGAACGGGACGTTTCGGAGACGTTTTCCTGGTTTCGCGGCGGCGGCACCGAGGGCGACGGTCGCAGCGAGGCAGGCAGAAGAATCGGGCGGTATTTAAGATGCCCCTGGGCCCGACGGGTCCACGAAGCGGCGATCGCTGCCAGAGGTGCGGTCGGCGGGCAGGGTTCGCAGGAGACACGGCTGCGGTCAAGCCCTTTGGTCGAGGCGGGTGATTTCGTCCCCTTGCCAAGTTATGTGTATGACACACTGAATGGGCGCTTTTTGTGCGCGAGCCCGTTTGGCGGCCTCCCGTGCCACGCTGCGCCGACAAATTCTCGGCGCGCATTCGTTGCGAATGCTTGGCGACGCCGAACGATCCCGCAACAATCCATCACGCTGGTTGACTTGCCGAAAAGGACGCAGGTATCGTGCCCTGACTTACGTCGCGGCCTCCCCGCGGCGCTGCGGAGACCGATTCCTCTACGGGGGGCGGGGGCGCCGCACGGCCCGAGACCGGCGTCTCGGGCCGCCGCACTAGATCGCGTAAAAAAGTTCCAGAAAGGAGCATCCGGGATGTTCGTTTTCTTGTTGAGTGGAGAAGCAAGTGGCGGGGGCAGCGGAAGCGGCGGCTTCCTCGAGGCCTTCAAAGAGAACCCGCTTTTCCTCTCGATCAATCTTGCGACGCTGGCCATCTGCGTGGCCGTTATCGCGGAGCGCTTCCTCTTCCAGGTCTCGAAATACAAGGTTAACTCGAAGGAGTTCTTCGCCTCGGTGAAGAAGCTCGTGGTCGCGGGGAACCTCGATCGCGCAGTGAAGCTGTGCGACGCGGGCGATTACCCGACGTTGCAGCTTGTGAAGGCTGGTCTCACGAACGCCTCGAAGGGGCCGGACGAGATCGATGCCGCGATGAGCGAAAAGATGGGCGAAATCAAGCCCGCGGTCGAGAAGCGCATCGGCGCGCTCTGGTCGCTTGCGAATATCGCAACTCTCGTCGGCCTCCTCGGTACCGTCTACGGCCTCATCCACACCTTCGGCGCCGTTGCGGCTCCGGGCCTCTCCGCCGCCGACCGCCAGCGAATCCTCGCAAACGGCATCGCGGAAGCCATGTACAACACCGCCATGGGTCTCTTCATCGCGGTTACGTGCATGGTTGCCCACCTCCTTCTGCACGCCAAGGCGAAGAACATTCAGCACGACCTCGATACGACCCAGGAGCGCGTGTTTAACCTCCTGACCCTCGGCTCACGCGGCAACGGCTGATCCCCGTTCCTTACGGGGAGAACCACTCATGGCCGAAGAAAAGCTTTCCGCAGCACAGCGGAGCAAAATCCGGCGGTTGTCCGCACCGAAGGAACTGGCACCTGATGAAGAAGGGGGCGAGCTCAACATCGTCCCCTTCCTCGATATCGTGACGAACGTTCTGATGTTCGTTCTCGCCACGGTGAGCGTTACGTTCACTGCAACGATCGACACCTTCCCGCCGCGTGCGGGTGGCGGCGGTCGCGGGGCGAGTCAACAGCAGAACACGCTCGGTTTGACGGTGCTCGTCGTTCCTGACGGGTTCAGCCTGAAAGCCCGCGGCGGCAACGTCGCCCCGGGTTGCGAGAGCGTCGGCGAAGGGCTCGCGGTTCCCAAGAAGAACAACGAGTACGACTTCAAGACGCTCGCCAAGTGCGCCAAACGTTTGAAGGGTTCTTCTCCCGATTTCGAAGACGAGACCTCGGTCACGATCTCCGCGAACAAGGAAATCCCCTACAAGGCCGTTATTGGCGTGATGGATGCCCTCCGTTCCGATCCGGATAGCGCGCCGGACGCAAAGGAGAAAAAAGAGATGTTCCCTGACGTCCAATTTGGGTTGGTCAAATGAGCCAAGGGCACACTCCCGTCATCGTTCCGCCGGCAGGCACCGCGACTTACAAGCGCATGCTCCGGAAGGAAACGTTGCGACGCAACGTTCCGCACGAGGCGAACTTCCTCAACATTACCGCCATGCTCGACATGATGACGATCATCCTCGTCTTCTTGCTCAAGAGCATGTCGAGTTCGAACAGCGTCCCGCAATCGAACGACCTCAAGCTCCCGGCCAGCGTCCTCACTACGGAAGCTTCTCAGGAGGGTCTCCCGATTCTGATCACCAAAAAGGGGATCATCGTCGGGGAAAATGAGGTTGTTCCGGTACCGCCCGATGCCAGCAATGGCGTCGATGCTCAGTACAAGAAGAACGGCGCCAACGACCTCTACATCACCAAGCTCGGCACCGCGCTCTCGGGCTTCCGGGAGACCGACAAGGCGATCCGCACCGCGTCTGGCAAGGACCCGAACTCAAGCGAGGCGATCATCGTCGCCGACGAGAACACCCCATACCGCCTGCTTTGTGAGGTGCTCTACACCCTCGGGCAGAACGAATTCGCGAAGTTCCACCTTATGGTGAATCAAGGCGCGAAGCAGTAGGACTCGGGACGATAGGTGTGCAGAGAGCCCTCGGACTTGCTCCGGGGGCTCTTCGCTTTTGGACTGCGTGAACCTCACAAACGAAAAACGGGGCTGCGCTCAGCAACCCCGTCCTTCCCGTTCATCGACGCTTCAGAGCGGTGAGCAGTAGGTCGTCCCCGTAATCGGGTTCTTTGCACAGCACTCGCCGGCCCCGCCATTGCACGCGCTGCAGTCGTTCACCTTCGTGCAGAGCCCTGCTGCTCCCGCGCAGATCAGCGCTGAGGCGAGCTGGTCCGAGCAATTCGCCGCACCACCACCCCCTGCATCGGGCGGGTCGACGACCCCCGTGTCCGGCGGATCAACCACGCCGGTGTCGGCGGTTGCGTCGATGAGGCTGCCCGAATCGGTCGGACCGGCGTCCTTGGCGGCGTCGACGCCAGCGTCTTTTGCGCCACTGTCGACCTTTGCGTCGGTCCCCGCGTCCTTCACAACCACATCGTCATCGCCGTCGGCGCCTGACTCGGCGCAGGCGACGAGTGCAAGGAGAGGAAACGCGATAGAAACCGCGAGAATCGGACGGAGACGTACTGCCATGGTGGTCGGTTCCATATCTCACTCTATCCGACGTGCCAGAAGATTTTTCGCGCCGGTCACAAAAACGTTACGGCGCAAAACGGCTGGAAAGACCGCGTTGCGCCGCAAGATGCAGACCGTCGGGAGGGCGTCAGCGACGAACGCGGCCGCTCCCGTCGACGACATAGCCGCTTGGAAGGACCTTGCGAACCGGCTCCTGCTCGTCATCCCGAAGAAACCAGCCTTTGAGGGCGAGCCCTTCGGCGATCTTTCCACGGATCCGCACGCTTTCCTCGTCGACCAGGCGTGCCACGAGCGGAGCCCTCGCCGCTTCGTCGTCTTGGGCGAAGAGCGTCGCCACCGCATGAAAGCGGGCCGTTTCGAGGGTGTCGTCGAGGTAGGGGGCGACCGCGGCGATGATGCGCGGGTCCTGTTGTTCTTCCAGGGCGGCGAGGAGTTGAAGCTTCGGGTCAGAGAACTTTCGATAGTCGGTGTCCCAGGGTTCAAGCCAGGCAAGGACTTCGCCGACGTACTCTTCGGGGCCGAGGAGCTCTTTGATCACGCGAAGCGGCCAGGCGACACTCTCCGCCTTCTTGACGAAGTTACGAATAGGTTCGAGGGCTTCGTCGCCGGCGCGGAGCACGCCGCGAAAGGCGATGTCCTTCTCCTCCTGGTCGGAAATCGACGGGTCGACCTGGAAGGTGAAGCGCTTGAGCAGCGCCGCCACGGCCTCTTTGGTGCCGAGTTCGCTCAGGGCGCTGAGGGCTTCCACGCGGTCGTAAGTCTGGGCGCGCTTGTCGTTCGCGCGCTCCGAGAACTTGTCAGCCGCGTTGCTCTTGCGCGCTCCGCCGTCTTTGTTGCTCTTGAAAAGGTCGAAGAAGCCCAAGATCTGATCCCTTTGTAGCGACACGCCGCTAGGGCACCGAAGGTACCCCAACAAGGTCGTCCTCGCCCGCAAGCGGATCGAGGAACACGTTCGTCTCCGCCCGGCCAAGCGCCGGAACGGAGAGCAAATTCAAAGAATTCGAAGCCCGCCCATTCCGAGCGACGGCGCGGAAGGTGGTGCCGCGAACTCGTTCACGCAAGGGGGACAGCGAGAAGGCTCACTTCTTTCCCGTTCGATTGCACCCGGTAGCGTACCGGCCGCCCGAGGGCCTTCGCCTGCTCGGCCTCCATCGCCTCAATGCGCCCGCGGAACATCGCATCGGTAATCGCCGAGGTATCCTCGCCAAGTAGCTGCTTTGCTTGGATGTATTCGCCAAACAAGCGTGCGTAGTAGGCTTCCGCCGGCTCCGTCGCAAGGCCGTCGCCGGACGTCTCGCCAACAAGGCTCGCCGCCGGCGGACGCTGGGAGGGTACGGAGACTCGCCCCTCCTCGTCGGTGTTGTCTTCTTCAACGCCCATGAGTTTGTTCAACAACTGGTCGATGCGGAAGGCGAGGCCGCCGAGTTCCGGGTGGACCATGTTGAAGCGCTTGTCGGCCTGGCCATTGAGGATGGCGAGGAGGCCCTCTTCGAGTTCGGCGATGGGGCGAGCGATGTGATTTCCGAGGAAAATTCCGCCCGCGATGACCATCACGAGACCGAGAACCGTCGCACCGAGAATGCCGTAAGGGACCGAGGCGGCCGCCGGGAGGAGGACCTCCGGGGCGACCACGGCGACAACGAAGGAGTGGCCGTCGCCAAAGCTTCCGAGCGGGCCAAGACCGGCACCGGCAACCGACGTTGCGCGACCGCCGTCGAGGGTCTCTTTGACGCTCGACTTCGCGGCGGTAAGGACGGCCGCCTTGGTGCTCTCCGAGGCGCCGGCCGAGCTGCCAATGGCCGCACCCGCCTTGTCGACGACGACAATCCCCTTCGATCCCGAATCGTTACGCGCGAGGGCGTCGTTCAAGTTGACGCCGAGGAGCAGTGCCCCCGCCGGCTTCCCCTGCCCGTCAACGACCGGCGACCAGGAACCGAGGTAGAGGACGTTTCCGTCCTTCTTCACGAAGATGTCCGAACCGCCGAGGCCCTTGCTGACGGCATCTTTGAAGGCGGGGTCGACGTTCCCGAGGTTTTCATCACGACCACCGTCGGTGCCGTTGCGGCCGAGCGTGACACCGTTCGCGTCGACGAACGTGACAATCGCAGGCTGGGCGCCGAGTTCCCGCCGTCCACGGGCTTCCTCAAAGAGCTTGTCGCAGAGGGCGCGGGCGGCGTCGCCACGCGCTGCGGGAGTCGCGCGACCGAGCACATCGATCACCGCCGCGTCGTGGGCGTGGCTCGCGAGCCAGTGCTCCGACGCGACGGCGTCGACCTGGAGGCGGGCGGCGACCGCCTCGGCATCCCCTTTGGCGCGCGCGGAAATCAACGCCGGGTCGCGGTTGGCGGCATCCAACTGGCCGCGAACGAACAAAAAGGCGAATAGCCCGGTCAAGGCGACGATGACGGAATAGACCGCGATGATTCTAGAGCGCATGCGACTGTGAATCCTCCCCGAGGAACGGCTCGGCCCGAAACGCGAGGTCTTGTCAGGCGATAGCCGGGTGAACACTCGGCGGAATCGCGATTGCCGAGCGGTAGCTCGGCGGAAATGCAGCCGCCGAGAGGGCCTCGGCAGACGTGGAATTCTCCCGGTGGCGCGAAAATCCGCGCCTCGCTGGCGCGCCACAAGGACGCCCCAAGCAAGCGGGGTGACGCGAGGTCGCGCTTCGCCCGGAAGTTTCGAGAGAGTACCTTTCTCTGGCCATCCGTTTCAACCTTCCGTTGGAGGCATCTCCGGTTCCCCGACCGATTGGCGGCGGCTCCAGGGATGGTGGCGATTTCAGTCCTCGATTTGCGCCGCGCCGCGCCGTACCGTCCGCTTCCCCATGAGCGACTCCCCCCGGCCGATCCTGCTCCTCTCGGACCCTCGGTTTTCGGCGCACAAGCCGGTCGGGCACCACCCGGAGCGCCCTGAACGTCGCCAGGCGGCCGAGGACGGCGCACGCCAAGCGCAGGACCTTCACGGTAACCCGTTGGAGTACCTCACAATTCCGCCCCGCGCGGCGACCGACGACGAGCTCCTCCGCGTCCACACACCGGCCCTCCTCGCGAATCTCCAGGGGTGGGTGGGGCGGACGGGGAACATCGATCCGGACACCTACGTCGGCGCCGAAAGCGTGGCGGTCGCTCGGGACGCCGTCGGCGGAACGATTGATCTTGTTTCACGAATTCTCGATGGGGAGGCAAAGCAGGGGCTCGCCCTCGTGCGCCCGCCCGGTCACCACGCCGAGCGGAATCGCTCGATGGGCTTCTGCCTCGTGAACAACGTCGCCGCCGCAGCCGCGGCAGCCCGCGCCCGGGGGCTCGCGCGGGTGGCGATCGTCGATTTCGACGTCCATCATGGGAACGGGACCCAGGATATTTTCTGGGAAGATCCGACGGTTCTGTATGTGTCGACCCACCAGTGGCCCTTCTATCCGTCGACGGGGAAGCGCGGCGAGCGCGGCGAAGGGGCCGGGGAAGGGTTCACCGTCAACGTGCCGCTCGACGAAGGGTCCGACGACGCCGTCTACCGGGGCGCCTTTGAGCGGGTCGTCGTCCCGGTCCTCGACGCGTTCGCGCCAAATCTTGTGTTGGTGAGTGCCGGTTACGATGCTTCCATGCGCGATCCCCTCGGGCAGATGCGCCTGTCGGCGGAGGCGTTTGGGTGGATGACCGAGCAGCTGAAGGCGGTTGCCGACCGCCATAGCGATGGCCGGATCGCCCTCGCCCTCGAAGGGGGCTACGACCTCCCTTCCCTCACGAGCGGCGTCCGTGCGAGCGCGGAGGCGCTTGCCGGGAAACATTTTGAAATTGCTCAAGATCTTGACGCAGCGACCATTGGTGCCGCCGTCGGTGCCGCCAAGCGATACTGGCCGGTTGTCGGCGGGTGAGACGGGCCGGAGTTCTCCGCAAACGGACCTATGAAGGCGGATGCGTCGATTCCTCTTGCGCCGGCGCGCCGAGTTCGATAGCTCGCCGCGTGTACTTCACGTACGCGGTGGGTGTAGCTCAGTGGTAGAGCGCTGGATTGTGATTCCGGATGCCGCGGGTTCAAGCCCCGTCACTCACCCCGCAAGAAACCTTGAAAGCCTCCGAGTCTCTCGGGGGCTTTTTCGTGCGACTTCTCATCCTGGAGAGCCACCATGAGCGCCGTCGACCATCCCCACCCGCCCACGATTTCGGGGATGACGGGCGGCTCCCTTTTTGGTCCCAACAATCGCTGTTTCGCCTGTGCGCCGGACCACCCGAGCGGCCTCCGGATGCAGTTTTCCGTGGAAAACCCGGTCACGGAGACGGCCGAGCTTGCCCTACGCGGCACCGCGGTACTCAGTTCGTTTGTGCCGGGCGACTTGCATCAAGGGGCCTCCAACATGATGCACGGCGGCCTCTTGACGACCTTCGCCGACGAACTCGCCGTCTGGACGATTGTGCTCCTGCGCGGCCACTTCGGCTTTACCGGCACGATGAATTCGCGCTTCTTGCGCCCGATTCGGCTGGGCGTCCCGCTCCTTGGCCGCGGATCGATCACGCGAAACCTGGCCCGTCTCGTCGATGTGGAGGTCGCCGTGACGCAGGCCGAGGAGCTCGCATTTACGAGCAAAATGACGTTTGTGCTGCCCGACCGCGCCGGCGCCGAGAAGATGATGAACGCCCCCCTCCCCGACGAGTGGCTGCGCTACTTCCGGTAATGAGCGTTTAGGCGAGCGCCTGAATGACTTCGTCGCGGAGTTCGGGTCGCATCAAGATGCGCACCCGCTCGAGGCGCTCGTTTGCGAGGCGCCCGAGGAGGAAGCTCACGTCGGCAAGTGGGCGGACCGGCCCCTTCTGAAAGACGACAAGGAGTTCCTCCTTCTTCGTATTGACCGGCGTGTCCCCCGCCACATCCAGACCGACCGACCACGCCGGATCAAAGCCCCGCGCGGCGGCGATCTCGCGGGCGATCTCGAAGGCGCGTTCCCGCCCATCCGGCGTCGCCTGTTCGCCGAAAAGCTCAAGGGTTTTATAGAGGGAACGGACGCGTGCCCGCTTGCAGAGCTCGGCGAGGATCGGGTCGGGCCCCTCCTCCCAGGCGCGCATCGCCACTTCGAGGGTGGCGTCGTCGAGGACGAGGTAATCGGCGAGCGGAATTTCGGCGCCAAACGCGGCGAGCTGCATGGCGCGCGGCGTCTGCGGGAGGCGTGTGCCATCGGCGAGGAGGTTGTTGGCTCGCCGGAGCGCAAGCTTCACCATCCACTCGGCGGCGCGGGTCGCCTTGTGGAGGTAGACCTGCTGAAACATGAAAAGGCGCGCAAGAAGGAACGCTTCAATGGCGGGAAGTCCCTTGGCGCCGTCGATGGCAAGCGACTCCGCCGGTCCAAAACGGAGGCTGCGAAGGAGCCAGTCGAGGTCGAACTTCCCGTAGCCGACGCCGGTAAAATGGGCGTCGCGCAAGAGGTAGTCGCAGCGGTCGACGTCAAACATGCCGCTGACCGCTTTTGCCAAGTAAGGGAGCTCGTGCTCGCCGCGGACAAGGGCGGCGACGCGCATCGGCATTTTCGGGTCGTGGGAGGCGAGCGCCTGGTGGACCTCCGTCGACGGATCGAGGAGGACGCGCTCCGTCCAGACCTCGTGATGGGGGGCGCCGGGGAGCGAGTCCTCAAAGAGGTGCGAGTAAGGGCCGTGGCCGACGTCGTGCAAAAACGCGGCGGCAAGCGCGTCGCGGGCGCTCTGGGAGGTGACGCGCTGCCAAAAGGGGAGCTGCTCGTGGATCGCCCGCAGGCGCACAAGCAGCTTCTTCATCACGTAGGCGGCGCCGATCGCGTGGGAAAAGCGCGTGTGTTCGCCGCCAGGGAAGGCCGAGCAGGCGACCCCGAGCTGCTTTACGCGCCGAAGCCGCTGGACCTCCGCGGTATCCATCAAACGCGGAAGAACGGCTTCTTCCTCCGACTCAAAGCTCACAAGTCCGTGGACAGGATCACGCAGAATCATCAGATCCTGCGTTACCAGACCAGAAACAAAGACGAAAGCGTCAGCTCAAAGCGAGCATGCGATCGATCGGGATGCGCGCCGCCGTCCGGAGCGACTCATCCATTTCGAGGCGCGGCTCAAGGTCCCGGAGCGCGTAGTACACTTTTTCCAGTGTGTTTTTGCGCATGTGGGGGCATTCGTTGCAGGCGCAGTTCGCCTCGGGCGGGGCGGCGATGAATTCCTTCGTCGGCGCCTGTTTCCGCATTTGGTGGAGAATGCCCGGTTCGGTCGCGACGATGAAGGTCGTGTCGGCAGACGCGAGGGCAAACTTGAGGATGTTCGTCGTCGAGCCGATGTAGTCGGCGAGCTCGAGGACCGCCTCTTCGCATTCCGGATGGGCGAGGACTTTCGCCCCATTGTGGCGCTCACGCAGGGCGACGATCTTACGTCGGCTAAACGTGTCGTGGACCAAGCAGCTCCCCGGCCAGAGTTCGAGTTTGCGCCCGGTACGCTGTTCGAGCCAGCGCCCGAGGTTCTTGTCGGGGGCGAAGAGAATCGGGCGGTCTTTCGGCAGCGAAGCGACGATCTTCTCGGCGTTGCTCGACGTCACGATGTAGTCGGAAAGCGCTTTGATCGCCGCCGAGCAGTTGATGTAGCTGACGGCGATCCCGCCAGGATGCTTCGCCTTCCACGCTGCGAATTTGTCGGGCGGGCAGCCATCGGCCAGCGAGCAACCGGCCTCCATATCGGGGACGACGACGATCCGTTCCGGGTTCAGGATCTTGGCCGTCTCTGCCATAAAGTGGACGCCGGCGAAGCAGATCACATCGGCTTTCGTCGTCGCGGCGGCCTGGGCGAGCTGGAGGGAATCGCCAAGAAAGTCGGCGACGTCCTGGATGTCGGAATCTTGGTAATAGTGGGCCAGAACGACGGCGTTCTTCTCCCGCTTCAAACGAGCAATCTCTACTTCGAGATCGAGGTTCGACGCATGCGTCTTCTCGGTGTCGCGGCCATAGATGGGGAGCTGCGAAAGGGCGGAAGTGACCATCGCGGAGACCATAGGGCCCGTCCGTTCGCGAGCGCCACCCCATTTTGAGGAGACCGGCGTCGCGATTGACGGCGGCCAGAGAAATTGGCGTGCCGGCCCATCCTGGGCAGCGGGGTCCGAGACACTTCAACCGTACGAGAGAGCTGACCTGCAGGGGATCCGAGACACCCAACCGTCGAAAACCGCGGACCGGCAACGGGTCTGAGACACTTCAACCGTACAAAACCCCTGGCGGTCAGGGGTTCGAGACACTTCAACCGTACGAGAGGGCTGACCGGCAGGGGGTCCGAGACACTTCAACCGTACAAAACCGCTGGCGGTCAGGGGTTCGAGACACTTCAACCGTACAAAACCCCTGGCAGTCAGGGGTTTGAGACACTTCAACCGTACAAAACCCCTGGCGGTCAGGGGTTCGAGACACTTCAACCGTACAAAACCCCTGCCGGTCAGGGGTCCGCTACGTAAAAACACGGGGAATTCGCTCGGCGGAACGCCAGGTCGCGATTTGCGATAGGCTCTCCCCCATGAAGCTCGTTGCGTTTGGCGAACCGGATTTCGCCGTGCTTTCCATCGGTCAGCAGGCAAACGGCATCGTCGCCATCGGCCAAATCGCCCACGGGGTCATCGCCATCGGTCAACTGGCGCGCGGCGTCGTCGTTGTCGGGCAGCTCGCCGTTGGGCTCGTCGGCCTCGGTCAGTGCGCGCTCACGCCGGTGTGGGGGGCCGGGATGATCGGTCTCGGCGGCCGCGGCAAGTGGGGCGTCGTCCGATTGCTTCCGTGGCGCGCGCCGGTGCGCCAGAGGCCGATGCCGGCATTGGTCGATCCGGCGGCGATCCTCGATGGCTCGTTGAAGAACGGCTGGGTCGACCCCGGTTCGGGGTTTGAGGCGTTGATCCCGTACCCGACGCTTTCCCGCAACGAATCGGTCGGTGCCGCGTTTGTCCATCGCGAAGAGCGCGCTGCCGGCGAAGCGGACTTCCGCACCGGCGCACCCCCGATCCGAACCCTCGTGGCGACCGCCTTCCACACGGTGCGCGAGGGGACCTACATCCCTTCCGGCTTCAGCGACCACCCGATTGGCGTCGGCGAGTTCGTCGTCCGCCTCTTCGTGTGGGTCTGCGTGCTTGGGACCGCGCTGGCGATCGTCTCCTTCGGCTGGGCTGAATAATCCCTTACAAAAAAACCCGGCCTCCGAAGAGACCGGGGCTTCCGGAGCGGCGAACTACGACGTTCGCTCAGAGATCAAACTTCGCGCCGAAGTTGAGGAACACGGCGGCGCTCGATCCGCCGACGCGGAGCATGTTGTTCGACACCTGTGTCGTCTGCGTGAAGCGGTCGAAGCTCGTCGTCGTGTACTTCACGTGCTTCGTGCTCAGGTCTTCCTGCATCACGAGGCCGATGCCGACCTCCGGGCGCACCTTCGCGTTGTTGTCGCTGAACTCATAGGCGAGGTCGAGGCGACCGCCGAGGAAGCCGACGGTGCCCCCGCCGTGGCTGCTCTGGCCAGGAATTTCGACGCTGTAGCCATGGACGCCCCCTTCCAGGAGGAAGCGGAGGAGCACGTGGTCCTGGCGAATGCCGGCGCCGGCAAGCAGCGAGCCACCGTAGACGGCATTCGAACCGCCCATCCGGAGGAAGGAGCCGCCCAAACGAAGGGATTTCCAGGCGTAAATCGCGTCGATGCCGCCCGCGAAACCGCCGGTCGCCGGGCCAGAATCCTGGGTGCGGTCGCCGGTCGTCGCCGCGCCGACCTTGAGGAGGACGGTGAGGTCGTGGATGTGGGTGTCTTCCGGCTCTTTCTTCTCGCCGGACTCCTCGGCGTCCTTCTTCTCTTCCGCCTTCTGCGAAGCGGGGGCGACCGCCTTCTGCGCCTGCTCGACGGAGGTCTGCGCGCCCGCTTTTGCCCCCTCGGGCGCAGCCGGAGCGGCCGGAGCGGCGGGTGCCGGCGGGGCCGCGGGGGTCGGTTCGTCCGCAGAAGCATGGGCCGTCAACGCGACGGTGGCGACAAAGGCGGCGGAAGCGAGGAGGCTCTTCATGGGGCGCGTTTTTTTTCACGGTCCCGGGCCGAGGTCAAAAGGAACCAACCGCGTAACCGAAATCAGCTGCGTTCGTAGCGTGTGGCGTTCGGAGCCACATCGACCGGACGGTTCACTGAATATCCGATGAAATTAGAATATCGAGAGGCGAGGCCGTGACCGACGCAGCGACGATCGCCGGGAAATACCGGCTTCTTGGGGAACTTGGCGTCGGCGGGATGGCCACCGTCTATCTGGCCATGGCCTCCGGGCCGGCAAGCTTTCGGAAGCTCGTCGTCGTGAAGCAGATTCGGGCCGACGCCGCCGAAGATCCTCATTTTGTTGCGATGTTCATGGACGAGGCGCGGGTCGCCGCACGCCTCTCCCACCCGAACGTCGTCGGCACCTTTGAGGTCGGCGCCCACGAAGGGCGCCACTTCCTCGCCATGGAGTACGTCGACGGCGCCAGCTACCACGCCGTCCGGAATCGCCTCTGGAAGGCGACCCGCGAAGGGCGCTCGGAGCCGTTCGCCCTGCGCCACTCGCTCCGCGTCCTCGCCGATGCACTGCTCGGGCTCCACGCCGCCCATACCCTCGTCGACTACGACGGGCGGCCGCTCCGCATCGTCCACCGAGACGTTTCCCCGCAGAACCTGCTCATCACCTTCGATGGTACTGCAAAGATTGCAGATTTCGGCATCGCGAAGGCGGCCGATTCCGTGGTGCAGACGGAAGACGGCTCCCTCAAGGGGAAGGTCGTCTACATGGCCCCCGAGCAGGCCCAACGCCCGTCGAGCCAGATCGACGCCCGCGCCGATCTGTATGCAGTCGGGGTGCTTCTCTACGAAGCGGTGATCGGCGACCGCCGCTTCCCCGGCCTGGCGAACCACGTGGTCCTCCGGATGCTCTTCAACAACGAGCCGGCGCCAGACCCCTTTGCGAGCACCCACGGGCTCCCACCGAGGTTCGACGACGTCGTTGCCCGTGCCCTCGCCCCGAAACCCGAGGACCGTTATCCGGATGCCCTCACGTTTCGGGAAGCGATCGAAGGGCTGTTGCGCGATCTCCGCACGCCAACGACCGCCCACGACGTCGGCCGCGTGATCGAGGCGATGTTCGACAGCGACCGCAAAAAGCGACGGGCCGTCGTCGAGGCCCACATGGCCGCGGTCCGTGCCGCCGACGACGAGGGGCAGTCGGGCCCGGCGCCGCTCTCCCTCGGGAAATTCCAAGAATCCCAAGCGACATCGACCAAAACGGGCGTCGGTGACGGTGTGCGCGAACCGACCGTCCCCGGCGCCCGCGGCCGCGTTCCTCTTGTGGTCGGCCTCGTCGCGTCGCTTTCTGTGGTCGCCGCTGGCGCCTTCGTGGCGGTTCGCAACGGGCGATCGGCGACGGCACACCGCGAAGGCTCATCCGCCTCGGCGACGGTCGCCGCTGCCTCAGCGCCAGTGCCTGCACCGACCTGCCCCGCCGGGATGATCGCCATCCCAGGCGGGTCCTTCTTTCAGGGATCGAACGACGGGCAATCGGCGGAAAAGCCGGCCCACCACGTCGCTCTTTCCCCATTTTGCATCGATCGCACGGAGGTGACCGTCGCCGACTACAAAGCCTGTTCCGACCGCGGCGACTGCCTGCCGGCGCCGAGCGATGTGGAATGGCCGGGGATCTCCGCGGCCGAAAAGAAGGGCTTTGGCGCCATCTGCAACGCCCGCGATCCGAGCGGGCGCGCCAAGCACCCGATCAATTGCGTCGACCATCGGGCGGCGGCGAACTTCTGCGCACGCGCCAAGAAACGCCTCCCGACGGAAGCGGAATGGGAGTTCGCGGCGCGCGGTCCCGACGGCCGCACCTACCCCTGGGGCAACGAAGCGCCTGACGGAACTCGCCTCAATGCTTGCGGAAAAGAGTGCACCGCTTGGGGGAAATCGATCGGCCAGGCGATGCCGACGATGTATCCAGACGACGACGGCTTCCCGGCGACCGCCCCCGTCGGCTCCTTCCCCAAGGGGGCATCCCGCTTCGGCCTGGAAGATGTCGTCGGCAACGTCTGGGAATGGACCGCCGACCTCTACGGCCCCTACACCGACGCCGACGCGAAAGACCCGACCGGAACCACCAGCGGCGCCGAGCGCGTCATTCGCGGCGGCGCCTTCAATGG
>JAAFHJ010000090.1 GCA_013298325.1 Myxococcales bacterium
CCTCGCATCGGCCACGGTCTCTGGGCCGAAAGAGTCCTACGAAGTTGGCGTAAGCCTTGGGAAAAAGCTCGTCGGCTCCACCGCGGGCCGCGGGAAGCTCCGCGGGATCCTCGTCCTCTCCGAGGGCCTCCAGGTAAACGGCAGCGAGCTCGTTCGCGGTCTCAACGGGTGCGTCGGCGAAGACGTCGTGATCTCCGGCGGGCTCGCCGGCGACGGGACCGCCTTCGGCAAGACCTGGGTCGCCCTCGGCGCAGAAGCACGCGAAAAGCTTATTGTTGCCGTCGGCCTCTACGGTGACGATCTCGTCGTCGGCCACGGTTCGAAGGGGGGCTGGGACCGCTTCGGCCCCGAACGCGTCGTCACGCGCTCGGAAGGGAACGTCCTCTTCCCGCTCGCCGTGCGAACCTCCTCGACCGCCGAGAAAATCCTCGTCCGCACGCTCCTCGCCGTCGATGAAGCGAAGCAGAGCATGACCTTCGCCGGCGACATCGACGAAGGATCGCTCGTGCAGTTGATGCGCGCCGACTTCCCGCGGCTCGTCGGCGGCGCAACCGCCGCTGCCGAAATGGCCAAAGGGAACGGCGCCCCCGTCGGAAAAGACGTCCTCGCCGTCGCGATCTCGTGCGTCGGTCGGCGCTTGGTTCTTGGCGATCGCACCGAAGAAGAAGTCGAGGCGGTCCACGACGCGCTCCCCCGCGAAATGGACAAGCATCTTACGGGGTTCTACTCCTACGGCGAGATCTCCCCCTTCGCCCAGGGGCACGCCGACCTCCACAACCAGACGATGACGCTCACGCTCTTCTCGGAGCGCCCGCCGACGAAGGCACGGCCGGTCGCGCCGACGATGGCCTCACTCCCGGGCGTCCCGACGGATGACAGCGCAACGAGTTTGATCTCCTCGCGAATTCCGGGTGCGCCGGTGTCGGCCACGACTGCGTCCCGTCGCGAGGTCCGAAAGACGCGCCCGATGCCGGCGCTCTCCGGAGCGACCGGCGCCACCCTCGACGAGCAGAAGGTCGGCCCGGTGAGCGTCGTCCGCGTCCGCGGCCGGATCAGCGAGTCTTTCCAGGGGGAAGCGAACGGCGGGAAGATGCTCGGAACGGTCGTCCTCGACCTCGCCGCCGTCGAGCGCATCACCTCCTACGGCGTCCGCGAGTGGCTCTCGATGCTCGGCGCCGCCAAGAACGCGACGCTCGTGTTCGCGCGCTGCTCGGAAGCGGTCGTGAATCAGCTCGGGATGATTCGGAAATTCGCCGGTCACGCCCAAGTCGTCTCCTTCTACGCCCCCTACGAATGCTCGGTCTGCGGCGAGGGCTTCGAGCGCCTCTTCGACCTCCGCAGCGACGCCACGTCCATCCAGAACGCGACGCCGCCGGCGGCCACCTGCCCCGGCTGCGAAGGGGCAGGGCGCTTCGATGACGACGCCCAGTCCTACTTCACGTTCGCCCAGCCGTTCCTCCAGAGCGCGCTCACGCCAGAAGTGGCGAGCGCCCTGGAGCAGCTCGACGACCTCAAAGAGCCGGCCCGCCGCGACCCCGTCGAGAAGACCGTCGATGGCGCCCGGACCCGCGTCGTCCTCCAGACGAAGCTCACCGCCGACATCCGCTGGGCGCGCATCCTCGACGGCATCGAAGGGGACTTCGAGCTCGATCTCGGCGCCTCCGGCGTCCCCGACGTCCGCGCCGTGACAACCCTCGGGAGCGCGCTCGCGACCCTCGGCGACGAGGTGACCCGCGCCACCGTAGAGCGCTCCCCGGAGGCGCTGGTCGCCCGCTTCGCCGAACTCGGCGTCCCCGACAAAGCGGAACTCGGCTCCGCGATCCTCGATTGCTGGTGCGCCGCCTGCAACGCCGACCGCCCGACGGTCGTAGGGCGCGGTGACGGCGCAAATGCCCTGAACTGCAAGCGTTGTGGCGGTACGGTTCGCGTAAAAAACGCCCCGCTTTACGCCTTCCTCGAGCAGCACTGGAAGGGGCGTGCCGAACGGACGGCGATCCTCGCGTCGATGGGGGCGACCAACGCCGCCAAGGTGCTCGCGGCGAGCGAGCCGATCGCCATCGCGCCAGTCGCCCCAAGCCCATCGGTCGCGCCGCCGGTCAGCACGCCCGCACCCGCGCCGGCACCCGCCGCGGCCGCTGCGGGCCCGTCGAACCGCACCCTCGCCGCGATCGTCCTCGTCGGGCTGATCGGGGGCGGCGCCCTCTACGCCACGCGCCAGCCGGCCGCGACGCCCGCCGTAGCGACTCCGGTCGCGTCCGTCGCCGCAACAACGTCCGTCGCCCCGAGCGCCGTCGTCGCTTCAAACGCCGTCATCGCTCCAAGCGGGGCTCGCCCCGCCTGGATCGAGCGTGCCCTCTCCGTCGATGGCGACGCGTTGATCGTCGTCGGCCATGGCACCGGCGCCAACGGGGAAGCTGCCGAAAAAGCAGCGAAAGACGACGCGGTCGGTAAGCTCTTGGGGCGTCTCTCGACCGACCTCGACGGCACCGCCATCCAGGGCTTCGTTGCCACGCGCAAAGACCACGCCCAGGCTTCCGGGCCGGCGGTGACGGCGCTCTTCGAAAAGCAGGTCGGCCTCTTCGCGATGCCCGAACGCACCGATCGCTTCCCGGCGACCGAAGGTACCGATGTCTACGTAAAGTATAAGGTTTCTGAGGCCTCCGTCGCCAAGGCAGCGACCTGGTACAAGGAGACCGCCCTCGTCGAAGGGATGACCGTCGGCCCCGTCTTCCCGACACTCGCCCCGCTCTTTCCCGACGGCGACATCGTTGCGCTCTCTGTGACGTCGTCGCGAAACGCCGGCTACCTCGGTGTTCGCGCCGGCGACTCGGTGGTGGCGGTCGGGGGTCGTGCGGTCACCTCCACGAAGGGCTTCGAAGCGGCCCTCGGTCGCCCCGCCGACGGCTCCTCGCGGGGCCCGGTCACGATCACCCTTTCGTCGAGCGGAGCCCGCCGCGACGTGAAGTTCCCGGGCAGCGCACGCTGACATGGTCGCCCTGGCAGTCGGGGAGCGCCTTGCGGCGGGGGGAATGGCGGAAGTCTTCGTCGGTCGCGCGCCGGACGGCGAAGAGTTCGCGGTAAAGCGCCTCCACACCCGGTTTTCCGGGGAGGGGGAGTACCGAAAGATGTTCGCCGCGGAAGGGCGCCTCGCGGTGCTCCTTCGTCATCCGAACCTCGTCCGCACCTTCGAGGCCGGCTTCGACGGCGGCGGCCCCTTCCTCCGGATGGAACTGCTCCGTGGCGCCGACCTTCGGGGAATTCTCACGCGGGGAAAGCGCCGCCCCGAGGTGCCAACCGTCGCCGCCAACCCGGCAATCCCGGCGCCACGTTGGGCCACCGTCCCCCTCGATGCCGCGCTTACCATCGTGGCCGACGCCGCCGACGCCCTCCACTACGCCCACGAACTCATCGATCAGGGGGAGCCGCTCGAGCTTGTCCATCGAGACGTATCGCCGCACAACATCTTCGTGACGATCGAAGGTGTTGTAAAAGTTCTCGATTTCGGCATCGCGCGCACCGCCCATCGCGGCTGGGAGACCCAAGAGGGGACGCTCAAGGGGAAGGTCCCCTACATGGCGCCCGAGCAGCTCAAGGCGACGACCCTCGATCGGCGGACCGACATCTACGCCCTCGGCGTCGTCCTCTACGAGCTCACCGTCGGACGGCTCCCGTACCCCGTCTCCCAGAACTCGGACGTCCCGCTGATGCTTGCCATCGCGCGCCACGACGTCGTCGCCCCCTGCGAGGTCGCCCAAGGCTACCCGCCGGAACTCGAAGCGGTCGTCCTCCGCGCGCTCGCCTTTCGGGCGACCCAGCGCTTCGCGACGGGGGCCGAATTTGCCGATGCACTTCGCGGAGTTGCGATGCGTCTCGGCCTCACCCTCGGCCCGACGGCGACGCGGCCGCTCGTCGAGGCGGAGCGCTCCGCCTTCCAGAACGCCGTCGAACTCCCGGCGACCGATCTCCAGACCGTCCAAGCGCCGACCTGCCGCGCCATCGTCGCCGTCGAGCAACTCGGCCCCGCCACGCTCTTCACGCTCGCCGGCGCCATCGACGAGCACTTTGCCGGCGCCTCGCTCGGCGCAGCCCTTCGCGGTCCGACCGTTCTCGATGTGTCGGGAATTCGAAGGGTTACCTCCTACGGCGTCCGCGAATGGTTCGCCTTTCTCGGCGCCCTCGGCGACGCGCCGTGCACGCTCTTCGGGTGCCCGGATGCGGTCCTGTCGCAGATCGAGATGGTCCGCGGCTTCCGCGGTCCGACGACGGTCGCCGCCGCCGAGGCCGCCTACCACTGCGACCATTGCGGCCACGATTTCGTGGCGCTGGTCTTTCCGCCGCCCCGAGCGTTTGCGACGCGCCACTGTGTTTCCTGCGGCCGCGACGCCAAACTCGACGCCGACGACACGACCTATGCCCCCCTCGGCGTCGACGTACCTACCGTCTTTGAAGGCCCCGTCGGCGAACTCGCCCGTCGTCGTGAGGAGGAAGAGCGCGCCCTTGTCGCCAAGAGCGTCAACGATGGACGGACGACGCTGCTCCTCCGCCGTCCCCCCGCAAAGCCGCTCCGGTGGCACAAATTGCTCGATGGCGTCGAAGGGGGGCTCCTCCTCGACCTCACCGCGTGGCCGGCCCTCGATGACGTCGAAGCGACCTCGCTCGCGAAAGCGCTTCGCCCCCTCGCGGAGGTCACGCGCCTTGAGCTCCCGCGGCTCCCTCTCGCACTTTTCCATGCGTTTCGCCGGGAACGGCTCCCCTATCCCGTCGTCGCCAAGCAGGTCGCGCAGATCGCACCGTGCCCCTCATGCGGGACGCCCCGCGTTGCCGTTGGCGCCCTCTCCGGCGAACTCTCCGAGCTCACGACACCGCCGGCGCTTCGTTGCGTCCAATGCGCGCTTGTGCTCGTGCTTGGCGACGACCCGCGCCCCGCCGCGGCGCCTCCCCGGGCGGCGCCGGTGCCCATGCCGCCACCCGTTCGCGACGCGGAGTCGCCGGTCGCCGTCACCGTCACGGCGCCGAAGGCGGCCTATTTGCGCTACGGGGTGCTCATTCTGTTGCTCGCCGCCGCACTCGCTGCCGGCTTTGCTGCCGCCAGCCTTCTCACCCGTACGAGGTAACCGTGGCCCGCGTCCCCAGTATTCCCCCGCCCGCAGACAGCCCGGTCTCCGAAGTTTCCGTCGACACCAAGGGCGCTGTGGTTGCTATTCTTGAGCGAAATCGAACGGTTGCCGGTCGCATCGCCCGCGTGCTGAAGGCTGCAACGGGGGTGCCGCTCGTCGCCGTCGAAGACGACCCGGCGACCCTCCGAAGCCAACTAAGCGCCGACCCGTTCCTCCTCGCCTGTGAGGCCTCGGAGATCGAGCTCGCCGTCGATTGGGCCAGCGACCGCTACCCAAATCTCAAGATTATCGCGTGGACCCAAGACGACGTGGAGGCGCTCCTTCCGGTCGTCGAGGCGAACCGCTCGATCGTCGGCGTTGTCGGCTGGCCCTCGTTTGCCTCGATGCCGCGCCCTTGGGAATTGCTGCAGCTTGCACGTAAGGCGCTGCCTGCCGGCGATCGTCGCGACGCGCCCCTTGAGCTCCCCTCGCTCACCGACACCATCCCGTGGGGCGGCACCGTGGTGAAATACCTGCCGCGGACGTCGCGGGAGCGCGATCTTGTGGTCGCCGACGTCGCCGTTCACGCGGAGCGCCTCGGCGCGACGAGCCGCACCGCCCAGCGCGCCGGCGAGGTGGCTCACGAGTTCTTGATGAACGCCATGTACGACGCCCCCGTCGACGGCCTCGGAAACTCGCTCTTTGCCCACGATCGCAAACAGGACGTTTCTCTCGGCCGTGAACACGCACCGACGCTCCGCGTAGGCGGTGACGGAATGACGTTTGCCGTGCAAATTCGGGATCCTTTCGGCGGTCTCGACCGCGCAACGCTCTTGCGATCGATCCGTCGTGGCCGGGCGGCTGCCGGCGGCGGTCAGCAGGTTCTCGACACCTCCAACGGTGGCGCCGGCCTCGGCCTTTTCCGCTGCTATGCGGCCGCTCAGGTGCTCGCCGTCGAGGTCATTCCCGGTCACGCGACCCAAATCACCGCCTGGTTCGACCTCGACATCCCCCCGCGCGAAGCCCGCCGCGTGCCGACGTCGCTCCACCTTTTCCTCCCATGACCGGGATCAAGAATGGCGACTGGACGCCGCGGCCCGCACCAGCGATCATCCCTGCATTGAACGAGCGCCCTACGAGCCTTGCCCGCATCGTTGTTCCGCGCCGGACCTCCTGGTTGGTCGGCCCGGCGGGGATCGGGAAGAGCTATTTGTTGGCGCGACTCGTGGAAGCGGCGACCCGCGAAGGGAAGCGCGTTGCGACGATCGTGTTTCCGACGCCGCTCGCCGATTTGACGGCTCGATTTGCGCTCCCGCCGGGGAGTTCTGTCGATCATCTTGCGCGGACGCTGGTCGCTCGTGGGGGCATCGTTTTTGTCGACTGTGGTCCCGACGGAACCCTCGGCTCCGCCGACGGCGATCGCGATGACGCCGTCCTCTTGCTCGCACGCCTCGCGGCGGAAAATGCAACGGTTGTCGCTGCGCGCCGCGCCCTCCCGTCCGCGTCGGCCCTCGGCGGAATTGCGGCGTCCCCCGACGCGGTCTATCCCGTTGAACCGCTCGGCGTACCGACGAATGATGCCCCTTTTTCTGTCGCGTGCGCAGCCCCCTCTGTTGCCCTTTTCTTGCGGGTTCATTCCTCATTCTCGGGCGGCAGCGCAGGAGGGATCCCCCTCGATGCTACGTCGCTGCGTGGCATCGTTTCCTTCGTTCGTGCCGTCGACGGCTTCCCGGGCCCGATCGTCGCATTCGCCCGCCGGCTCGCCGAACGGACCGGCGGCGAGGCGATCACGGAGCGCTCGCCGGGCTGGCGGGGCCATGGACGAACGGTGGCAAACGCGCGACCTGCGCGCGATGCTCTTGAATTTGCTTTTGATCCGGATGCGGACGCCGTTCGCCGCGCTCACGAGGCGGCGCTTCGGGCCGCACTCGCGCGGGTCTCCCCGGAGACCCGCCAGCGCCTCGTCGCGCTCGCCCCCTTTGACGGCGGGGACGCCGCTGCGGCGGAAGATGGCGCGGCGCGCTTCGCGGGCCTCGTGCAGACGCTCGCCGATGGGCGCACGCGGCCGCTCGCATCCCTCCGTCGGGTCCTCTTCCCGGACGGCATTCCGCCGGCTGCCCGTGCCCACTTCGTGACCCAAATCGCCAATCGTTTCGAGAACGTCGGAGATGCGAGCGAGATCCTTCGCTTCGACGCTCGCCTGGATGGCGAGGTCCGAGACGATGTGGAGCGCGCCTTCCTGTGGGCCCAGGAACTCGAGCTCCACGAGCGCGTCGCCCCCCTCGCGATCGTCGTTGCGCGGATGGCTTTGGGGGCAGGAATGGCCTTCGACGCCGTGCGCGTCCTCGAAGCGGCGCTCGCCTTCGGACAAACCGCCCCCACGAGTAGCCGACGTGCGTCGTTTCATCAGCTCGCCCCGGCGATTTCCTTGCTCCTCGGGGTGGCGAGGATTTTTCGAGGAGATTCGGCCGCCCGGAACGACCTTCGCAACGCCGAAAAAGAGGGGGATCGCCATCTCCAGGCGCTCGCGATCGCCTACCGAGGCCTCCACGAGGGGCTCAGCGACGACGCGAACCGGGGACTCGCCCTCGTCCAGCGGGCCTTTGCCCGTGCGGCGGCCCCCTGTCCGCCGGCGGTCCGTGGTCGAATTCTCAAGAATGAAGCGAACTTACTCCTTGAAGCGAGCCGCCCTGCCGAGCTCGTTCTTCGGGAGGCGCGGGCATGCTTTTCTGCGGTCGGCGACCGGCGAGAAATCGCCTTTGTCGACCTGATTTTGGCGACCGTCCTCTGCGACGAAGGGCGCTTTGTCGAGGCGAATGAAGCGGCGCGCGCTGCCTTGGACGTCTTCCGTCGCCTCGGCGACTCGCGTTCCGGGGGGCGTGTACGTCATGTGCTTGGAATCCTTGCCGCAGACGGCGGGGACGTCTCCGCCGCGCAAGGGCATTTCGACGATGCAATCGATCGTTTTCGCGCGACCGGCGATCGGAAGAGCGAGGGCCAATCGACGGCGAGTCAGGCGGCGCTAGCCGTCGAGCGGGGCGACCTTTCTGCAGCCCGTGTCCTCGTCGACGGGGCGCTTGCCCTCTTCGATGGGCGTGACGAACCGGAGCAGGCGCTCTCGTGGGCGCTCCTTGGCTACCTGGAAGCGCGAAGCGGCCGCCCGAGCGCCGCCCAAATCGCCTTCGGGCGTGCCCGGAAATGCGCGCGGGGCGACACCCGCACCGCCCGCAGCGATGCGGTCGCTCTCTTTGCTCGGATCTTCGACCATCCCGAGAGCCTTCAAACGGCATTTGCCGCGCGAATGAAGACCGCGGAGCGAGAAGAGGTCCGCCTCGCCTGGCGTATCCTTGGCGGAGCTGCCCCGGCAGCATCGCGGGCGATTGAAGTCGCGTCCGATGGCTCTTTTGTTCGCTTTCCCGACGGAACGAACGCCGATTTTTCTCGCCGTCCGGTCCTTCGTAGGCTCCTCGTCGCCCTCCTCGACGGGCGTCGGCACGCGCCGGGATCGGTGATCTCCTTCGAGCAGCTCCTTCCCTTTGTATGGCCGGACCGGAGCGCCGGAAACGCGGGGAACGCGAACCGCCTCTACGTCGCCGTAAAGCGCTTGCGCGCCGAAGGTTTCAACGAAGCGATCGCCTCGGTCCCGGGCGGCTACCGCTTCGCCGACGACCCGCCGATCCGCGAGATCGCCCCGCGCTGACCATCGCTGCCGTCGCTCAACCGAAGTGAAAGGCGGAGACCCGCGCGCCGAGCACCGTCCCGGCAAACGGTGCGCTCCCGCGGTCGTCTCCGGCGGCGCCAGCGATGACCATAAGCGGAAGCAGGTGCTCTTCGCGGGGATGCGCGTACCGGGCGCCCGGCGCCTCCGCCCAAATGGCCAGCCGTGCATTTCGCTCGGCGGCCGGGAGGGGGGCCGTCTCGTGGAGCCAGCGGTCAAAGTCGGCGCCGACGTCTCCGGCCGCGCCACCACCACGGAACTGAAAGGCCCGCATGTTGTGGAAACTCATGCCACTTCCGACGATCAACACCCCCTCGTCTCGAAGCGGCGCGAGCGCGCGTCCGAGGGCCAGGTGCTCGCTCGCATTCAGCCCTTTCTTGAGCGAAAGCTGGACCGTCGGGATGTTGGCGTCCGGCCAGGCGAGCTTGAGCGGCACGAAGGTCCCGTGGTCAAAGCCGCGGCTTGCATTCTCGGCCGACGGGATATTCGCCGCCGCCAAGAGTTCACGCACGCGCGCCGCGAGCTTCGGGTCGCCGGGGGCCGGCCAGGTGAGCTCGTAGGAAGCGGGTGGAAATCCGTAATAATCAAATAAAAGAGGGGGGTTCACGCCCGTCTGGACCGTCGGGACCGCCTCTTCCCAGTGGGCCGAAATCACGAGGAGCGCCTTGGGGGCCCGTGGAAGCCGCGCTGCGATCCCCTTCAGGTAGCCGGCGAGGCTGTCGAACTCCGGCTTCGGCATGCCGATGTCGACAAAGGGCCACGGCCCGCCGCCATGCGGCAGAAAAATGACGGGCAATCGCTCGGCCGGCGTCCCCGTTTTCCGGCCATTTGCTTCCGGATCGATGGTGGCGCCGTCCGCGTGCGTTCTCCCATCCGGCGTCTCGCCGGGCGGGGACAAATGCGCCGTTTCGCCGCCGCTCGCATGGGCGGCGAGGGCCGCCGTTGCAACCGTCGCCAGGCCGCCGACGACGGCGCGCCGTGAGTAGGTGCTGCTGTTCGATTCGTTCATGGCGCCATCATGCGTCCTTGCGCATGCCTGCACGAGCGGCACGAGAGCCCCCATGCCGTTGCGTAATGCGCAACACCTCGCGGCGATCAGTCGCCGAGGGCGGCTGCGATCTGGTCGGCGAGCGTCTCCAGAATTTGCACGCGCGCGAGGTGTTTGTCGTCGGCCTCGACGATCGTCCATGGCGCTGCCGCCGTGTGGGTGTGGTCGAGCATTTCGCCGGCGGCCCCCTGGTAGGCGTCCCACTTGTCGCGATTGCGCCAGTCTTCCGGCGTGATCTTGAAACGTTTGAAGCGCGTATGTTCCCGCTCCTGAAAGCGTTTGAGCTGCTCCGCTTTGCTCACCGCGAGCCAGAACTTGGCGAGCACATAGCCGTGCTTCAAGAGCTGGCCTTCAAAGTCGACGATCTCCTGGTAGCCCCGCGTCCAGGTCCGCTCGCTCGCAAAACCTTCGACGCGCTCGACGAGCACGCGCCCATACCAGGAACGGTCGAAGAGGAGCACGCGGCCATCCCCCGGGAGCGGCTTCCAAAAGCGCCAAAGATAGGGAAATGCTCGCTCTTCTGGCGTAGGAGCCGCGATCGGGACGACGCCGTAGGCGCGGGCATCGAGGGCATGGGTGATGCGTCGAATCGCCCCGCCTTTTCCGGCGGCGTCCATCCCTTCGAAGACGACAACGACGCCACGGGCGGGAGCGCTTGGGGCTTTTTCTCCGGCGGAGACGATGCCACCGAGTCTGCGTGCGAGGCCATTCAATCGCGCTTGCGCCGCCTCAATCGCCGGTTCGTAGCGCTCCTTGCTGAGGCGTTCTGAGAAGGGGAGCGTTCGCAGGCGATGGGCGCCGACCGACATTTCGCCGACCACAGTGGAGCTCGGCGGCGGGGGCGGCACGTTCGCGGCCGCGCTGGCGTGGGACGCAGCGGCGTCCCCCCGCGACTTGGCTGCGCGGAGCGCTTCGAGGATCGCGCGCCCGGCGACGAGCGCCCGCCCGTTCACCGACCCGTCCACGACGTGCCAGGGGGCCGCCTCCGTCGTCGTCGCATCGAGGACGCGCGCAGAAATCTTGGCGAAGCGGTCGTACTTGGCGAAGTTCGCCCAGTCCCGTTCGGTGACACGCCAGCGCGTGTGCCGATGCTTCTCGAGGTGTTGAAGGCGCTTACGTTGCTGCTTCTTGGAGAGGTGAAACCACAGTTTGATCAGCACCACCCCTTCTTCATGAAGGAGCCTCTCGAAACGCCGAATTTCGTCGACCTGCTCGGCGAACTCCTTCTTCGGCACACTCCGGAGCGCGCGCCCCAAGATCGGCATCGTGTACCAATTTCCGAAGAGAACCGAGATTTTACCCTTCGGCGGGAGCGCGCGCCAGAAACGCCAGAGGGGGGGGCGTTGGGCCTCCTCCGCCGTCGGCTCTACGAAGGCTTCTGTGCGCAGATGGCGCGTGTCCATCCATTCGGCGAGGAGATTTACCGTCTCCCCTTTTCCGGCACCGTCGACGCCATTGATCAAGACGACGACTGACGCGTGTTTCCCATCGAGGAGTTCGTATTGGGCGTCGAGAAGGTCGGCCCGTAGTTCGGCAACCTGTGCCTCGTAGGTGGACGAATCGAGCGCTTCCCCTTCCAAGAGATCGAACATGCGCGCGAGCCTACCACTCCTTTCCATCAGGCACACATGTCGGGCCGGAATCCGCTAGCGTCCGGCATCTGTTGGATCGCCCGTTCGTTTCCGTGCATGTTGCAATGACTCTTGACGGTCGGATTGCGCACGCCGATCGCCGCGCCCACCTGAGCAGCCCGGAAGGGCATGCCCATGCGCGCGCTCTCCGTCGCGCCCACGACGCCGTCCTCGTCGGCGCCGGAACCGTCCGTTGCGACGACCCTGCGCTTCGATGTCCAGAAAATGAACAATTTCAGGCGGTTGTTCTTCTTGGGGGCAAGCAGTGGCCGCCGGAGAGCGCCCTGAACGGGCATCCTCGGCTCCTCGTCGTCGCGCGGGCTGGGTGTACTTTGCAGGCTTCCGCGCGCACCCTCACGGTCCCTGCAGATCGCTCCTTCCCCGATCGCCCCTGCATGACTGCGGCGCTCGCGGCGCTCCGCCGCGCGGGGATCGAGCGCCTTCTCGTCGAAGGGGGGCGCGCGGTGCTGACGTCGCTCTTCCGGGCCCGGGCCGTCGATCGCTTCTCCGTCGAACTCGCCCCTCAATTCCTAGGCGCGCCGGCGCTCGGCCTGTTTGGGGACCTCGGTATCGAAAGTATGGAAGCGGCGCCATCGCTCCAAAACGTTGCCGTCGATCGCCTCGGCGCCCATGTCCTCCTCGCGGGGGACGTCCGCTTTTGAGTCGCGAACTCTGGTTTGAAGCCCCTTTCCAGGTCGCGCTCCGATCGGTGCAGTCTGCAGACGTAGAGCGGACTGCCGGCGAACCGGTCGCGCGGGCGCTTTTTTCCTGCGTGAGCGTCGGCACCGAGCTGTTGCTTTACAAGGGCGAGGGGCCCGTCCGTTCGCGACCGCCAGCCAATTCCCTGGCGGAGGCGTCGCGAGA
>JAAFHJ010000091.1 GCA_013298325.1 Myxococcales bacterium
GGCGCCTGCTTTTCTTCAGTCACTGGGGCCTCTTTCGGGGGGACGAGCTCGTCGAGGAGCGCTTTGATTTGGTCTTTGTCGTAGGTCGGGAAGAGGGCCCCCTCCGGTCGGAGGACGGTCCCCTCTGCGATCGCGCCAAGGCCGCTCGGTACCTGAGACTTGCCATGCACCGGCACGATCGCTTCGAGCCCCAGCTGGTGGCGCATCGCCGCCGCTTTCGTCGGCATTGCCGGCCCGATGAGCCGCGAAAGCGTCTCAAGAAGGCCAAAGAGGGTCGCGAGCACCGTGCCGAAACGGGCGCGGTCCTCGGGCGTTGTGCTCTTGGCGAGTGCCCACGGGGCGGTGCGATCGATGTACTGATTGCCGAGGGCTGCGATGGCAAACGTATGCTCGAGGGCCCGGTGGGGCTCGACGGCGAACCACGCCGCGCGCGCCGCGTCGGTCAGCTTGGCGACCTCGCCCGTGAGCTCGTTCTCAAGGGGGGTACTGACCCCGCGTGCCGGCACCTTGCCGTCAAAGTTCTTCACGGTCAGCCCGATGACGCGATTGAGCAAGTTCCCTAGATTCTTGCCCAAATCGGCGTTGTACCGCTCCAAGAGCGCGCCGTGATCGAAGTCCCCGTCCTGGCCGAACGCGATCGCGCGGAGCAGCTGGTAGCGGACGGCGTCGGCGCCAAGCTTCTCGGCGAGGCGCACTGGGTTGACCGCATTCCGGAGGCTCTTCGACATCTTCTGGCCGTCGACCGTGAGAAAGCCGTGGGCGAAGACCTGGGTCGGAAGTTGGTCGGTTGTGTAGCCGGCGGCGAGGAGGAACGCCGGCCAGAAGATCGCGTGAAAGCGAAGGATATCCTTGCCGACGAGGTGGAGCACGCGCCCCTCGGTCACCGATTCGCCGCCGGCATACGGGGGCCAGAAGCGTGCAAGATCCCCGTAACTATCGGCCCCTTGGAGGGCGGAGCGGTAGTTCGCGAGCGCGTCGAACCAGACGTACATCACGTGGTTCGCGTGGCCGGGGACCGGAATGCCCCAGGAGAAACTCGTGCGGGATACACTCAAATCTTTGAGGCCCGCTTCGACGAAAGAGAGGACCTCATTTCGGCGCCCTTCCGGCTGAATGAAATCCGGGTGGGACGCGTAGAAATCGAGCAACGGCTGCTGGAATTTTGAAAGCTGAAAGAAGAAGGTCTCCTCTTTGACGCGCTCGACCGGCTTCTTGTGAAGTGGGCAAATATTCCCGGGCTCAAGCTCTTTTTCCGTCTTGAAGCTCTCGCAACCGACGCAGTACCAGTCCTCGTAATTTCCGAGCGTCAAATAGCCATTCGCGGCGACCTTCTGCCACAGATCTTGGACCCACGATTGGTGGCGACTCTCCGTCGTGCGGATGAAATCATCGGCGGCGACGTCGAGCTTGGGCCAGGCCTCCCGGAAGGGGGCGCTCATCTCGTCGACGAAGTCTTTCGGGGCGATCCCCCGCTCTTTGGCGACCCGTTCCAGCTTGAGGCCGTGCTCGTCGGTGCCGGTGAGCATCCGCGCATCGGCGCCGTCGAGGGCGTGGAAGCGGCGGAGTGCATCGGCGACGACGGTCGTGTAGGCGGTACCGAGGTGGGGGACGTCGTTGACGTAGTAAATCGGCGTCGTGACGTAGAAGCGGCGCATGGCGGCGCTCTACCAGATGCGCCCTAAGAAAGCAGCTCGCGCCCTTTTCGGCGCGCGACGACCGTCGAGCCCGTTTTTGGGGGCTCTGGGGGCGGCTGCCGCGCGTTTTCCAGGACATCGTGGGGTTCGGGCGACTCCTCTTCTGCGTTTGAAGCGCGGTCGCAGGCCGCCGCGAGGAGGGCCCGGAGCGGAGTGAGGAGCGGCCGATCGAGGGCGTGGCGCTCGCTCGTCGGGGGTGGCGCGTCCTTCGCGGCAAGCAACGCCCGCACGCTCGCTTCCGCCCGAGGACCGAGCGGCGGCGGTGGCGTGCTTCGGGTGCGCGCACCAAGAAATTCCGGCGGCAGCGGCGCCACGAAGAGGAGCGAAGTCCCTGCTTGAGTCACTGAAATCGCTTGAGAAACGAGTGAGCCTTCGCCGAAACGTTCCCGAAAGGTGAACGCCTCCATGCGAAACGGGCGCTCGAGATTAATGCAAAATGCATGTGATCCGTCGCGGCGGTAAAGGGTGAGCGCCGTTGGCACGACGACCAGCCGATCACCGCGCACCGTCGTTCCGAGGACCGTCGACGCGGCACCTGGCGTCCGCGCTTCGAGGGCCGCGAGGAGCTCAAGCGCCACCGCCGCATCGAGAGGCGGCAGGTTCGCGCCATTTGCGGCGTCCGAACGCGGCACCGGATGGGCCCGCATCAGGAATGCGGCGCGGACCGACGGGCTGGCACCGTCGAGCGACACCGGAAAGTAGGCCACGGCATCGGCGGTCATGAGGGCGAGTTGGGCGCAGCTCTCGTCGAAGGCGATGAGTGCAAGTGCTCCAAGTGCCGATTGTTCCTCAGAATTCGCCGCGGGGAGAGGCCAGCGCCGTTCCTCAAAAGCGAGGCCGCCCCCATCAAGACGGAGCGTACTTGCGGACCGCGAATGACGTGCATACTGCACCCACCTGGCCGCCGTGCTGCCGACGACCACCAGAGCGACCGCCAACGCAAAGGGGGCTAAGAAGACGATCTTCCAGGCGATTATACCGCAGACGACCGTGCCGACGAGTGCCATTCCCGCCCGCGGAGGCGCGGGGCGAGGGCCGAGCGGGAAGAGGTCGTGAGCGGTCACGCTCGCGCGAGGCTACGCCCTTTCCAAGGCGAGCCAAGGGGCTCGTCAAAAGTGGAGGGCGAGGCTGCCGACGAGCTCGCGGCCATCGAAGGAGCCGTAGCCGTTGTAGCCGTTCAGCACCCCGAGGAAAGCGAACCGGAGGCCGAGGTCGACGGTGGTGTTCGCCGCATAGACGAAGCCGGCGCCGACCGGGAGCCGCCAGGCGCCGCGGGGCCGCCCGTAGAAGTCGATGCGGCCGTTTCGGCTCCCCTCAAAGCCGTCGAAGTAGAGCCCGGTGTCTACAAATGGGGCGAAATGGTCATCGACTTTGAATTGAAGACGCAACGGAAGAACCAATGAGTCTGCAAGGGAGCTGCGATTGGTAATTCCAAGGAAAAGCGTCGGATTGAAGAGGAACGCCAAGTCATCGGAGACGCGCACCTTCCCCGCGATGCCGCCGCGAATGCCGAACACGAACGGGTCAAAGGCATAACCTTCGACGGCACCATCGATGGCGATCGATGCCTTATCTTTTGAATAGATGAGGTATTTTCCATCGATGGCAACCTGCCCGTAGTGGTGAGAGCCGCAGTCGCTCCCCACGCAGAAGCTGCCACCATCGCCGACGTAGTTTTCGCGAGTGTGGAGGATACTCAGCGTAAATTTGTCGCTGAATCCGTAGGAGAGGCTCGGGGCAACAATTGCAACATCCCCCGCAGCACTCCTCGAAAGTCCGAGGCGGACGTCGAGCCGCAGCTCGGCGGCGTTTGCCGGGAGCACGATGTTTCGATCGACGACGCGGGTCGGAACTTGGGCCGCGGCCCCTCGCGTGGTCGCGATGCCCGCCGTAACGGCAAAGGCAGCAAGGAGCGAGCGGAGGAGACGGGACATAGGGGACTTTCGGAAGGAGTTAGCCGCGAAGGGTGCGAGCGCGGTGCTGCGCGACCCACGGGGCAAGGGCCGAACCGGCCTCGCCTTCCGCTTTTGAGGCATTTCCGGCGGCTCGCTCGGTACGCGCGGCAGCGATCGCAAGCGCCACGGCAAGCGCATCGGCTTTGGCGCCCGGGACGTCCGGGTAGCCGACGAGCTCGTCGTGGTGGCGCTCCAAGTAGCCGGTATCGTAGTTCCCGGCGACGAAGCCGGCGTGCTGGAAGAGCCGCTCGTGAAAGGCGAGGTTCGTGCGGATGCCGGTCACGATGTACTCGGAGAGGGCGCGGCGCATACGGGCGACGGCGCGCTCGCGGGTCGGTGCCCAGACGCACAGCTTCGAAATGAGCGGATCGTAGTAGCTCGAGATCGTGCAGCCTGGGTAGGCGCCGCCGTCGTCGCGGATTCCAGGGCCAGCCGGAACGGAAAGTTCTTTGATCACGCCAGGGGAGGGGAGGAATCCCGTCGAAGGGTCCTCCGCGTAGATGCGGCATTGAATCGCCGCGCCGCGCGATTGAAGGTCTTGCTGGAGGAACGGAAGCGGCGAGCCCTGAGCGACGGTGACCATCTCGCGCACGAGGTCGAGACCGGTCACCAGCTCGGTCACCGGGTGCTCAACCTGGAGGCGGGTGTTCATCTCCAGGAAGTAGAAGTTTCCGTCGGGCGCGAGCAAAAACTCAAAAGTTCCGGCGCTGAAGTACCCGACCGCTTTCGCCCCTTGGACGGCGATCGCCCCCATCTTCGCGATGAGCTCTTTGGAGGCGGCCGGTGACGGCGTCTCCTCGACGACCTTCTGATTGCGGCGCTGAATCGAGCAATCTCGCTCGAACATATGCACCATATTTCCGTCTCTATCGCCGAAGACCTGAATTTCCACGTGGCGTGGAGTCAAGATCGCCTTCTCGATGTAGACCGTGTCGTCGCCGAAGAACTTCTTCGCCTCGCTCCGCGCCCGCTCCCAGGCGTTCGCCATTTCGGAGGCTTCGTGGACGAGGCGCATGCCCTTCCCGCCGCCGCCGGCGGAGGCCTTGAGCATGACCGGGAAGCCAATCTTTGTCGCGGCAGCGACCGCTTCCTCGGCCGTGTCGCACATGGCGCCGGGGACGACCGGGACGCCCGCTTCTTGCATCTTCAGGCGCGCTGCCGTCTTCGAACCGAGCTGCCGCATCGCCGAGCCGGGCGGCCCAATGAACGTCACGCCTGCGCGCTCGCACGCGTCGGCGAACTCCGCGTTTTCTGAGAGAAATCCGTAGCCGGGATGGATCGCGTCACAGCCCGCCTTCTTCGCGACATCGAGCACCTTGTCGATGCGCAAGTAGCTCTCGTTCGCCGGTGCGGGGCCGATCGGATAGGCCTCGTCGGCCATCCGGACATGGAGCGCGGAGCGGTCGGCGTCGCTGTACAATGCGACGGCGGCGATCCCCATTTCGTGGAGGGTGCGGATGACGCGAACGGCGATTTCGCCGCGGTTTGCGATGAGGACCTTGCGGAACGCGCGTGCCATAGGCGCGTGCTTACCATGAGTCGTCGGGGCCGTGGTTGGGCGATGCAGAACGGGGACGGGACCGCGAGAGCCGGGGCCACCTCGTACACGGCCGCAAAGGAACGCTCGAAGTCGCTCACACCGGCCTGAGCGCCGGAGCGAAGATGGACGAATCATCGGGAAAAATGCACGAAACTCTGCCGTTTCAGGGGTGTTCGTTCGCGGAAAAGCCACTAGGCTCGCCGCGTGCCCACCCCGCCAAAACGACCGCGCACCGCCGGGACGACGCCCGTCCAGCGGTTGCCGGCCCCCGAAGTACGAGGGACCCGCTCGCTCCCCTTTGATTTCGGGGAAGGTGTACCGCCCCGCCCGAAGGGGTGGCGGAGTGATCCGGTGCAGGATGCACCGAAAGGGGCGCGCCCCTTCGTCCCCTTTGAGTGGGACGATGACGGGATGCCCGTGGGAGGCGCAAAGTCACCGACGGTCCCGGAGGCTGCGCGTCCGGCCGGAACCGCCGGAGGCGGTGAGGAAACGGCGCGCACATCTGCAGCTGCCGCGGCGGAACCGAAGGTCTTCTCGGTCTCCGAGCTGGCGAACCTCGTGAAACGGGGGCTCGATCAGGCCTTCCCACTGGCGCTGCTCGTCGAGGGGGAGGTCGTCTCTGCAAAAGCTGCGGCGAGCGGTCATGTGTATTTTGCATTAAAGTCGGCGGCCGGTGAGCCGGAGGCGACTCTCGACATTGTCGCCTACAAAAACGGCGTCTCTGCGAAGGGGCGCGCTCTCGTTCGCGATGGCGCGCGGGTTCGCCTCTTTGGGCGTCCCATCTTCTGGGCACCGCGTGGTCGCCTGCAATTTGTCTGCGATCGCATCGAAGCGGCGGGCGCTGGGGCGCACCTTGAAGCACTCGAAGCGTTGAAGAAGAAGCTCGCCGCCGAGGGGCTCTTTGATCCGGAGAACAAGCGCCCCCTTCCGAGAGAGCCGCGGATCGTCGGCGTCGTGACGAGCCGTTCGGGGGCCGTCATTCACGACATACGAAACGTTGCGTTTCGGCGTGGCGGGGCCCACCTCCTCCTCGCGCCGGCCGTTGTCCAAGGGGCTGGCGCCAGCGAAGCGCTTGTGCGAGCGCTCACGGCCCTCGGGCGGGTAGATGCCGTCGACGTGATCATCCTCGGTCGCGGTGGCGGCTCCAGCGATGACCTTGCTGCCTTCAACGACGAGGCGCTCGTTCGCGCGATCGCCGCGTCGCCGGTCCCGGTCGTGGCGGCGGTCGGCCATGAGGTCGACTTCACCCTTGTCGATTTTGTCGCCGATGCGCGGGCGGCGACGCCGTCCCAGGCGGCGGAGCTCGTCGTGCCCGACCGTGCCGCCCAGGCGGAGGTGCTCCGCGAGCGTTTTGCACGCCTTCGAAGGGCAGCGTCGGCGCGGCTCACGCGGGCGGCTCTCCGGGTAGCCGCCTTGGAAAAAAAGGTGCAAGATCCACGGCTGCGCATCGCCCAGGCCGCCCAGCGCCTCGACGACCTCTCTGAGCGCCTCGAACGCGCCGCCACCCGCGCCGTTCGCCACGATGCCCACCGCCTCGCCCCCCTCGAACGGCGCCTCCACCAGGCCGATCCGAAGCGGCGTGTCGCGGCTGCGAGCCAGCAATTATCGAAACTTGACGGGCGTTTGCGTCATGCCGGCGACCGCCTTGTAGCCCGAAGCGGGAGTCGTCTCAGCGGCCTGGCCGGGCGCCTCGATGCCCTCTCGCCGCTCCGTGTACTTGGTCGCGGCTACGCCCTCGCCCAGCGTGTCGACGACGGTAGCCTCGTCCGTGGCCCTTCCCAGGCGCCGCCGGGGACCGCCCTGCGCATTCGTCTTGCTTCGGGGGCGCTCGACGCCACCGTCACTTCCACGACTTCGGAATCGGACGCGATGCGCGATGCGGCGACCGAGCCGGGACTAACGCCGAGAGAGGATTCGGCGTCCACCAAAGCGCACAATCAATGACTGCTCCCGTCGAATCCTTGCCCCGTCAGTTTGCGTTGTTGGGGGACCCTGTCGCGCATTCGAAGAGCCCTGCCATGCATGCAGCGGCCTACCGCGTCCTCCGCCTTCCGCACACCTATACGGCGCTTCGGGTAGCCCCCGGCGAACTGAGCGTCGCCATGGATCGCCTGCGTAGCGGTGAATTTTCTGGCTTTAACGTAACGGTCCCCTACAAACGTCGCGTCCTCGATTTCGTCGATCGCCTCGCCCCGAGCGCCGCGCTCGTTGGGGTCGCCAATACGCTTGTCCGCGAAGCCGACGGCACGATCGTCGCGCACAATACCGATATCGCAGCCCTCTCTGCGGAACTCTTGGGCCTTTCAGGGACCGCAGGAAATCGCGCGGTTCGTGGCGGTGAAACTGCGATTGTTCTCGGCACGGGCGGCGCGGCCCGTTCGTCGATCGCGGCGCTCGCCGTTGATGTCGGCGTCGGTCGGATCGTCGTCCGCGGGCGCGGGCTTGCAGAGCCGTCGGCCCGCGCCGCCTTCGTCGCCGAGGTCCGCGCCATGCTGAAGGATGCGGCCCCTTTGGTCGCCTTGGAGGCGGCGCCGCTTCGGGCGGAGCCGAGTCTCGATGCCGAGGCCTCGATTTTCGTGCAGGCGACGAGCGCCGGGATGAGCGGCGCTGAAGACGGAAACGCCGTCGCTGATGCGGTCGCATGGAGTTCCGTCGATCCGCGTGCCATCGCCCTCGACGTCGTCTACGCGCCGCCGGAGACGCCTTTCCTCGTCGCCGCCCAGGGGAACGGCCTTCGCGCCACAAACGGCCTCGGCATGCTCGCCCGCCAAGGGGCGCTCGCCTTCGAGCACTGGCTCGCCATGCCGGCCCCCTACAACGCGATGCTCACCGCGCTGCTCTAAGGGTACAAGGCGCCCATGAGCGCGAGCAGCCAACGGGATGATGCACGAATCGGGCGGACGTTGGGCAAGCCGCAGCGACTCGGCTATCGACGGATCGTCCAGCTCCTCGTCGGACTTGTCATTGTCCCTACCGGGCTGAGCCTCGCACTAGGAATTGTGCTTCTTGTTCTAAAAGAGGTGCAGGCAAACGTCCTTTATGGGCTGCTTCTGCTCTCGTTCGTTGCGATCTCGGTCACCGGCATCATCCTTGTCTTGGTGTTCCTCCGTCGCGAGGCAAATCTCTCGGAATTACAAGCCGATTTTGTCTCGAAAGTCAGTCACGAACTCAAGACGCCTCTCACGGCGATTCGCCTCTTTCTCGAGACGCTTGAGCGTTCCAAAGACGATCCAGACGTTCAGGCGCAGTGCATTGACGGTCTCGTGAAAGAGTCCGACCGACTCACCCGATTGATCGACCGCCTTCTCGACTGGGGCCGCATGGAGGCGGGGCGCAAGTACTACGACCTCCAACCGGACACCGTAGAGGGGATTCTCACCGACGCCGTTGCCGCGTTTGCCCCCGATCGTTGGCCCGATATGCGCTTCTCGATGACCCTCGAAAGTGACCTCCCACCGGTGCTCGCCGACCGCGCTGCGATGGTCGAGGCGGTCGCGAACCTGTTGAGCAATGCACGCAAATACGGTGGCCATCCGGAGGTCACGCTCCGCGGAAAACGTATCGGCGACCGCATTGCGATCGAAGTGCAGGACGACGGAAACGGGGTCCCGCTTGGCGAAGAACGCAGAATTTTTGAGAAATTCTATCGCGTTGACGATCGCCTCAGCCGCGTCCGTGAGGGGAGCGGCCTCGGTCTCGCCATCGTGAAGCACGCGGTGAAGGCCCATGACGGCGTGGTGACCGTCGAGCGCGCCCGAAAGCGATCGCTCCTTCGTGCGGGCGGCGCGGCGGCCACGGGGAAGTTTGCGAGTGGGAAGTCGGAGCCGCCCGACGGTTCCGGGGACGGTTCCCTCTTCCGCATCCTGCTGCCGATCGCCCCGCGCTCAAAATGATACACCAACGACCGTGAATGATCGTGAGACGCAGTCCCGCTCGGATCGCCCCCGTGTTCTCGTTGTTGAAGACGACAAGAGCATTTCACTAGGTCTTCGAATTAACCTCGAAAAAGAGGGGTACGAAGTCCTCATCGCCGAAGACGGCGAGCGCGGCCTCGAACTGGGCCGCAGCGCCCAACCGGACCTTGTCGTCCTCGATGTGATGCTGCCGAAGATGAACGGCCTCGAAGTCCTCGACACGCTCCGGCGGGAGGGGATCGACATGCCGATCGTGATCCTCTCCGCGCGGAGCGCCGAAATGGACAAGGTGACCGGCCTCGAGCTCGGCGCCGAGGATTACATCGCAAAGCCATTTTCCCTGGCCGAGCTCCTCGCGCGCGTCCGGGCTGCCCTTCGTCGCGGGCGCCCCCGGGCACGCGCCTCGCGCCTCGCCTTCGGCGATGTCGTTGTCGACGTCGACGCGCGGATCGTCCAGAAGCGCGGCGGCCTCGTCGACCTCACGGCTACCGAGTTCGACGTGCTCTTGTGCCTCGTCGGCGAGCGCGGAAAGGCACTCTCCCGGGAGAAAATCTTCAAGGCGGTCTGGGGGGAGAACCACCACGGCACCGCCCGCACCGTCGACAATTTCCTCCAACAGCTGCGCCAGAAGCTTGAGGACGATCCCCAAGAACCGAAGTTTTTTCTTACGGTTCGCGGCGTCGGCTACCGCTTCAGCTGAAGGAGATTCGCGCGGTCCGCCCCGAGTGGAGTAGTAGCTGCGGACCTGCGACCGGCAGAGACCGCCATGGACCAAGTACTCCTCCGTAACTACCTCGCGACCGTTTACGAATTCCCGACCGCCCTCGGGCCGCTCCGCGTCTCCCTCGATGGCGACGTCGTGGCCGATCCGTCGGCGCTCCCCGAGTTCCTCCTGCGCCCCTTCGCGGTGCTCACCGCCTACAATCCGCGCAGCATGCTCCTGCCGCGGAAAGTAAACGAATCTCGGCATGTTGTGCTCCGCGACCTGCTCATTCTCGGCTGCTACCGGGTCGAGCAATGCGTCGGCTTCGAAGATGAGCCCGACAGCACCTGGCGGGAGCCGGCCTGGCTCGTTCACGGCATGGATCGCGACGAGGCGATCGCGTTTGGGCGCGTCTTTCGCCAGAACACGATTCTCCTCGGCCGCAACGGCCGCCCCGAGCTCGTCGTGACCGACCCGACCTGCGACGACGTCGGCAAAACGATCGTCGCCAACTGGCGCATCCGGACGTAACCGTGCCCCGTCGCGCCCTCCTCGCCTTCGCGCCGCTCCTGGTCGTCGCGTTCATCGCTTGTGGTCAGTCGCACACGACCGCCACCGCCTCCTCCTCGGCGACTCCGATCGACAGCGGACCTCCGCCGGTTGTGTCGAATTTGCCCGTGAATTCAGATGTTTTGGACGCATCTGCCGCCGACGCCGCCATCGCAGCGCCGGATGCCAGTGCGCCGGTTGCCCCTGCCGCTCCCGCCGGCATGGCGCTCGTCCCCGGCGGCGCGTTCACCATGGGGGCTGATCGTGGCGGCGAAGAGGACGAGCACCCGGCGCACACGGTCACCGTCGAGAGCTTCTTCCTCGACGTAAACGAAGTGACGCATGCCGAGTATGAAGAGTGCGTCGCCGCGAAGGTTTGCCCGGCGCAATCTTCAGCGATCTTGGCGAAGTTTGGGGGACTGTTTCACGCGCCGAAGAAGCCCGTAGATGGCGTAAGTGCCTTTGATGCGGAGAAGTACTGCGGCTGGAAGGGGAAGAGACTCCCCCGCGAAGCCGAGTATGAGCGCGCCGTACGCGGGGATGATGCACGCAAATATCCGTGGGGCAACGATGCGCCATCCCAGGAGAAAAGCGTCTATCAGACGAAGACGACCTCGGAAGTTGGCTCCAAGCCGGCCGGCCGCGGCCCCTATGGCCACAACGATCTCAATGGCAATATCTGGGAATGGTTGGCCGACGACTACGACCCTTATGCGTACAAGCGGGCGACCGCCGATAAAGGGGTCCCGGGGACGTGCGCGGAAATCCTCAAATTCCAGAATGAGCTCCGTGCCAAGGGAATCAAAGAATATACCGGCTCCAATCCGATCCCGACGGAATGCGAGCGGAACATCCGCGGGGGCGCCTACAACTACGGCGCCGAAGGGCTCCGCTCGTCGAACCGCATTCACCACCCGGCCGGATTCCGCCTCTTGATGACCGGCTTCCGCTGCGCGAAGAGCCTCGGGGCGACCCCGTAAGGCGCATGCTGCTCACCGCGGAAAAGCTCGAGAAGCGGTACGGCGCCAAGGTGGCGCTCGCTGGCATCGATGTGCAGGTCGCTGCCGGGGAAGTGGTTGGATTTCTTGGGCCAAACGGCGCCGGGAAGTCGACAACCATGCGCATTCTGGCGGGGGTGATCGGCGCCGATGGCGGCCGCGTGGTCATTGACGGCCACGATCTCGCCGACGACCCGATCGCCGCAAAAGCGGCCCTCGGCTATCTGCCGGAGGCGGTCCCCCTCTATCCCGAGCTCCGCGTCGTCGAGTACCTCGCCTTCCGCGCCGAACTCAAAGGGGTGCTCCGTAAATATCGTGTATCCTACATCGAAGAGGCGATGCAGAAGGCGCGCGTGACCGACGTCGCCTACGCGCCGATCGGCACCCTCTCCAAGGGGTACCGGCAGCGGGTTGGCCTCGCCGATGCCCTCGTCGCCAAGCCGAAGTTGCTTCTCCTCGACGAGCCGACCGCCGGTCTTGACCCGGCGCAGATCGTAGAGGTCCGTGAGGTCCTCCGGGGGCTCGGTCCCGAGCACGGCGTGCTCTTGTCGACGCATATTCTTTCGGAAGTAGAAGCAGTTGCCGATCGCGCCATCGTGATCGACCACGGGAAGGTCGTTGCCGCCGCCGCCGTCACCGAGCTGCGAGCTGCCGACCCGGCCTTCCTGATTGGTGTATCTTCCACGGACGTGGCGATGGCGCTGCTCAAGCCCTTTGCCGGGCGTCTGGTCGCGACGGTTGCGGAAGGCGGATCGATCCGCGTCGCGCTCGTTGCCGGGTCTGTCGAAGGGCGGGACGGCATCGCCGAGGAAGTTATTGCGGCCTTCGTGGGCGGCGGGGTTGGCGTACGCAGCGTCGTCCCCGAGCGGCCGCGCCTCGAGGAGGTCTTCCTCGCCCTCACCCGGTCCCGCGTGGAGCAGCCGTGATGCGCGGGTTCTGGCCCCTCTTCAAACGCGAATTGCTTGTCTTTTACGCGACTCCTCTCGCGTGGGTGC
>JAAFHJ010000092.1:0-2507 GCA_013298325.1 Myxococcales bacterium
AACGCAGACGTGCCGGCGGCCCTCGCAGACCTCGTCGCGCAGGCGCTGACGCGCTCCGTCGATGCGCGCTTTTCGACCGCGGGCGACTTTGCCGATGCCCTCGAAGGCTGGACACACGCGGTAGGTGCTATTGCTCAAGCGCATGATGTTGCTGTGTATTTTGAGGCGTCTTCCCCGCGGAGCGTCTCCGAACGGCGCCTGCTTGCCGCCGCGCGCGCCTTCGAGCGCGATGACCGTGGTGTAGCGAAATCGAGCGCCGCCCATGCCGGCTCTCGAAGCGGCAACCTCCCATCGATCGAGGTCGGCCCGCCCGCGCCATCGCGAGCGACGCCGACGTCGATCCAGGTCGTTCGGGGGTTTGCCGCCGTCGCGCTGCTTGTCCTCGCCCTTGGGTATCGGGCGCGCTCAGCGAGTTCCTCCGACTCCCACCCTCAGGCACGACCGACCCGCTCGGCGATTGCGGCGTTGCCCCAAATGGCATCGATTTCAAGCTCTTCTGAAGTCCCGATCGCCGCTCCTCGAGCGCAGCCGGAGGCGCCAACGGCCACCGGTCGCGCGCGTTCGCCAGCGCCCGTCCGCGCGCCAGCTCCCGTTCCTCGCGCGGTACCGGTCCCTTCCGTGGCGCTCCCGATGCCGACCACGGAAAAAAAGTCCGGAAATTCATTCGGAATGGAGCCTTGCCCCTACTGCAGCGAATAGCTGGAGCTAGCGGCAGCGACCGTCGAAACGGGCGGCGGCTTCGGTACGAATCAGGGTGCAAGCGTTCTCGCAGCTGTTTGTGCAAGTACTGAGAAGTTTTGGGGAATATTCCGGACACCTTTCGGGCAAAACCCAGCATTCGCCGATGCTTGGGCCTCCACAGGTGGCGTCTCTTGGCGCTCGGATCCGTGCGCAGAAGGCGCCTCCGCCGCAGGAATGCTGGTCGTCGCACGGGCGCGGGCGCGGGCATTCTTCGACGGAGGCGGCAGAGGCGCCGTGTTGGCGACGTAGGCAATCATTCCAATAGTTTGTGCCGTCACAGCCGCAGACGGGAGCGACGCTTTCGTTGCACAAAAGCGGCTTCCGCGCGCAACGGCCGGTGGCGTCGCCGCAGGCGGTTCGGGCGCAAAACGACTCGCCGTCGCAGTCTTCGTTGCCGTCGCACACGTCGTCGCCGCCCGCGTCAGAGCTGGCGCTGGGCGGCCCAACGACGACCAAGTCGGTGCTTTCGCAGCCAGCAAGGGTGAGGACCGTTCCCAAAAAAAAAGCGCGAATTTGGAGGGATAGCGTCATGGGCGTCCTAGAGCGGACGTTGGCTCGGCGTCGAAGCGGACCTCAAGGCCAAGCGCTGCCGCCGGCCGGAACGTCCCCGTCTCGAAGAGCGTTGTTCGTGTCGCGCCGCTGTCCTGAACGATTCGGTGGGGCGAGGTGTCGAAGTCTGCAAGAAGACTTAGGAATATCGAGAGGTTCTTTCCGAGAGCTGCGTAGCCAGTCCCGCGAAGGCCGACGAGCGCCGAGGTCGCGGCGCGCCGCCCGGCGACGCGGGCCGGGTCGATTTCGGAGGTCTCGGTATGCGCTCCGACCCACCCGACGCCGATGCTTGGCCCCGCCGCGAGCGAAAAACGCCCACTCTCGGCGACGGTTACAAGCGCGGAAACGTGGGCTGTTCGGAGCGAAATCTCAGCGTGGACCTCGCCGTCATCGGTGGTCTTGCGGGACACGGGCGCCCAAAGGCTCCCATCGGCAATGAGACGCACGTCCCCATATTTAAAGGAAAAATCGATGCCTGCGCCGCCCGTTGCCCCGTCGGAAAATGCCGTGGCGGCTCCGAAGACCCCGGCAGCTACGGCGACCGTTGGCCGCGGGCCCCCCACGACCGCCGGCGCGACGGAGGGCGGGGCCGCGACGACCGGCGCCGCATCGTCCGAACGTTCGAGCTCTTCGACGGTCGCTTGAACGACATGGGCCAGCTCCTCATCAACGATCGCCGCCTCGCCTTCGAGGGTTCGTGCTGCCCGTTCCCGGCCGCGGCCATCAAAGATCCGTACGACGACGGTGTGGCGCTCCCCCTCGGTGACGCGCACCCACGCAAGCGTCTCCGAAGCTCCGGCGACGCCCGTCGTCGAACGAAGTCCAAGTCTCGCTAAAAGTTCACGAATTGCTGCTTCTGCTGCCGGCGAGACCCCCTCCAACCGGACCACATGGCGTTCCACCGGCTCGGGAATACGCCCGGCGGCGTTTCCGGCCGCCAGGAGAAGGGGCGCAGCAACCAGGAGGGGCCCTAGCCAACGCGACGCAGCCATGGTCAGTGGGCGGTCGCTGCGAGCCGTCCGCGCGCGCGTTCCGCGTGAATGGTCTGCGGAAAGCGCTCGAGGAGGGCAGCCCACGCTGCGTGCTCTTCGGCGCTCCGGCCGAGGCGCTCAAGCGCGCGCGCCCGGCCGACCATTGCCTCCTCGCGAAGCGAACCGGCGCCGGTCGCCAAGTACCCGTCGAAGGCGGAAAGTGCCCGGCCGGCGTCACCGTCGTCG
>JAAFHJ010000092.1:2517-12286 GCA_013298325.1 Myxococcales bacterium
GGCACGTGCGGCGGTCGCTTCCGCGCTCGTCGGATGGCCGCGGAGGAGCTCAGTGTAGAGGTCGGCGGCCGCATGGTGGTCGCCCCGGCGTCGCGCCGCGTTCGCGTCTGCAAACGCCGCGGAAGCGCTCACGCCCGGTGTCTCGACGGAAGGCGCCGGCGTACGGTCGTCGGGCACATCGATCGGGTGCGGCAGCGTTGGCGGGGCTGCCGCGGCCGTAGAAGGGGCGTACCGAAAGGGTTCTCGTACTGGCCCCGTGGCGATGTTTGCGCTGGGGGGCGTCGCGGGTGCTTCCGTAGCGGTCGCGGGTGCTTCCGGAGCGGTCGCACCTGCGGAAAAATGAGGGTGAATACCGACGTTTACCGGATGCTCGGGCGGCGCGACGACGCTCGTTGGGGGCGCTGCTGGCGCGAAGAACGCGAGGACGGTGGTGCGCCCAGACGCGATCGCCGCGCTCGCGACGGTGAGGCTCGCGGCGGCGAGAATCCAAAGCGGAATCGCTCGTCGGCGCCCTCGCGCGGCAACGGGGGCTTCGACAGCCGGCGGCGTCGGCACGTCCGGAACCGCGGGCGGAACCACGCGATCAAGGACGCCAGCGAGGAGTTCGCCCCCATGCATCGGGAGCGGCGCATCGAGTTCGGCGGCGAAATCGGCGCGCACGTCCCGTTCAAAGCGGCAGACGGCGCACGTGGCCAAGTGGCGGTCCAGCGTCGCTTGCTCAAGCGCCGTGAGGGTACCGAGAGCAGCGCGGTCGAGGAGTTCTTCTGGGTGAAGCTGAACGAGACTCATTGCTCCCCCTCCTGTCCCGAAGTTCCGTTGGAAAAATCAGTGCCTACGAGCATTTCATGGAGTCGTGGATCGCCTTCTATGCGGCGCCGTAACGCCTCTTTCGCGAGCCGAACGCGGCTCCGCACGGTATTCACCGGCGCGCCCGATGCGTCAGCGACCTCTTCGAGCGACCAACCGAGCATATACCGAAGCGCCATCGCTTCCGCCTGTTCGTCCGGGAGCTCGTCCAGAATCGCGCGGAGCGCCTCTTTGCGGCGAACCGCCTCTGCCGTCGCCGCCGGCGATGCGTCCCTCGACGGCAGCTCGTCCCCGTCGACGCCTTCCGCGGCCCGGTTCCAACGAACGCGCGACCGCTTTCGCGCCGCGACGGCCGTCCGGACCGCAATGCGCGCGCCAAAGGATGCCGGTTCGCACTCGCGGCGAAAGCTGGGGAGCGCTTGGACAAGTGCAATCAGCGATTGCTGAACGACATCATCTACTTCCGCATGAGCCGAACCAAGCACCATTTGGACGACGCGGACCATTCGTGGCGCAACAAGCTCCAAGAGCTTTCGGGTCGCGACGAGGTCTCCGCGGGCGGCGGCGTCCGCAAACGCCATCGCCGGCGATAGCGGCCGTGCTTCGGGGGCGGTGGTGGTCTGCATGCGGTTCACGCGTTCCTAGAGGCGCCCCCGCAGCAAAGCGATCACCGCTCCCGGCCGATTCTCAGAAATCGAGGTTGTAGAAGCCGCTCGCGCCAAGAAAGATCGTCGTCGTTGTGCTCGCGTCCGCAAACGTAGCTGGCGTGTAGTTGTTCGGCCGGTCGATGGCGGGCGGGTGGCTGACCGTCCCGTAGTAGGCGGAAATTTTTGGAATAAGCCGCAACGACTGCCCCAACTTGACGTGGTAGCCGATGCCAAATCCGTACTCGATGGCCGACGCCTCCTCTGGGACAAGGTCACCAGGGCCCGTCATCCCGTTCCCGGCGAAAAAGCGCTTTCCGAGGCCGCCTTCGAAATACAGGCCAGCAACGTCTGGGTTGGTCAGGTAGCCGATGTGCCCCTGGACGGCGGTCATGCCTGGGTCTGCCGACGCCGTTTTCTGAAAGACTGCGCTGATATACAGCGTCTTAAGGCGGATACCGGCCTCGAACTCATAGGCGGCGCTCGAAACGTCGGCGGTGTTCCCGAGGTAGGCGAGGGCACCGCCCGCCATGAAACTGTTTGGCTTGCTCGTCGGCTTGATCGTCGGCGCGATTGCGTAGCCGCCGCTGTTTGTGGTCGCCGCGCCCGTCCCGGTCCCGGTCCCCGTGCCGTTCGGCCGCGTATCGGTCGGCGGCGTGTACGTGTTGGGGGGGGTGTAGGTGTTCGGCGGCGTCGGCGTATACGCGACACCGGCCGCGTTGACTGCGACCGTCGCCTTCCGGGACTCGCGCTCATTCAGCGTGACCGTCGTCTCGCCGTTGCCCTGGGTCGCGGTGACGACCACGTGGTATGTGCCTGGATTTACTGGTCTTTCCAGGCCAATGAGCGCGTCCGGCAGCGCCGCATCGTTCACGTAGAGGCCAGTCACCGTCGAGGTTGCCGGCGTGACGACGATCGTCAGCTTCGGGACGCGCCCCTCGACCTGGGGGAGTTCGCGTTGGCCGGCTTTGTAGGCATCCTTAAACGCCTGCGGGGCGCTGTCGGCCGGCGGCGTCCGGAGCATCGTCCGGTAGCTCTCGACCGACTCCACCAGGCGCCCGGTGAGCGCCTGGCACTGGGCCACGTGGAGCTGGTTCGTGGGGGCGCTGAAGAGCGATTCGGCGGCCTGGAACTTTGCAAGTGCTTCCGGATATTTACCGCTCCCCTGCAGCGTCATCCCCTCGGCAAACGCCGCGCGCGCCGCATTTTTCCGATCGGCCTCGCTCAACCCCTGGGCCGAGGCGGTCGCCGGGAAGAGCGCCGGAGCTGCAAGGACGAAAGTCGCGAAGAATGCGAAAGTACGGGTAAATTTCATGGGGTAGAGATCGCGGGCGGAAGGGCCATCGCGAGGGACGGCGCGGGACGACGGCTCAGTAACCGGTCTTGGACGTGACGTCCTTGGGATTGTTCGGTGCAGCCGTCGCTGTCGTGGTCGCCGTTGCGGTCGGCTTCGTAGGGGGCGTCTTGACGGGCGGCGTCTTCCCGGGAGTCACCTTCGCTGCGGACGTCGCCGAAGGCGGCGGACTGACCGGAAGGTCGTCTGCTGGAGGAACGACGATCGGCTCGTCGATCTTTGCCGGAGTCGTCGTTGCGGCCGGCATCATCGCCGCACGAGGCTCGATCGGCGCCTTTTTCGTGAGCATATACGCGGCCATGCCGGCACCACCAAGCGCAACGACCGCCGTGAATACACCGATCGCGACCCAGGGAGCGCCGCTCGGCGGGGCGTTGTACGACGCGGAAAGGCCCCCCTGCGTGTTCGCGTGGGCCATCGGCGGGGCGTACCCGGGATTGCCCGGCGGGTAGTAGCCGGGGTTCGCCGTGGCGGCGTAGGGGTTCGGCGTCGACGAAAAGTGGGGATTGTGAGTCTGGGGCGGCGTTGTCGCCGGCACCGCCGAGTAGGGGCCGCCCTGAGAAGGGAGCGACCCACGCGCAGCGTGATTCGCGACGGCCACGAGCGCTTCAGCTTGCTCGCCGACCGACGAAAACCGGACGTTCGGGTCCCGTTCCAACGATCGAGCGACCCACGCATCAAACTCGGGCGGAAGGCCCGGCACGAACGACGTTGCCGGTGTCACCGGGGCGGTGCAGATCTTAACGAGCAAATCCCCAATAGATTCGCCGTCAAAAGGGAGGTTTCCCGTCACACACCGGAAGGCAATCACGCCCATCGACCAGATGTCGGTTCGGTGATCGACGGCCCGAAGGCCGCGCGCCTGCTCCGGCGACATGTAGTAGGGCGTCCCAAGAAGGGCGCCTGTCTTCGTCCCCGAGCTCGCAGCGAGGCTCTGCGCGTCCTTCATTTTCGCAATGCCGAAATCGAGGACTTTCGGGACTTCCTCGTCGTCGTCATTGCTGCGCGTAAGAAAGATATTCTCCGGTTTCAGGTCTCGGTGGACGACGCCATGCTCATGAGCGCGCGCGACACCGCGAGACACTTGCTGAAGAATTTTAGCTACTTCTACAAGCGGCATTCGCCCGACGCGATCGAGGCGCTTGTCGAGGGGCTCCCCGGAAAGCATTTCCATCACGATGAAGGGCGTCCCCTCCTCGGTGAGACCATGATCGAAGATCTGGATCGCATGCTTCGACTGAATCTTCGCGGCGGCGCGCGCCTCGTTGTCGAAGCGCGTGCGCGCCTCTTTGTCTTTCGCGTGGTCGTCCTCAATGAACTTAATCGCGAAGCGGGAGCCGAGCGAGATGTGCCGCGCTTCCCAGACGGATCCCATCCCTCCGCGGCCAATCATTTGTACGAGTTCGTACTTCCCGGCGACAGGGCTCTGGACGGGCGGAATGGGCGCGGACGCGGAAGTATCGCTCATAGATGGCTCACGGAACGGGGCCGTTTAGCACGCGATGTGCCTAACGGTGGAACGCTATCGGTCGTCGCGCCCCACGTAAAGGAACGCAGGCATTTTTCACGCGCTGAACGTGTGGGCGAGGGCATGGTGTGAACGCGCGCACCCATGGTCCCCGATCGTCGTTCCCCGGCTTCCGCCTCACGGCAGCCCGTTCGGGAGCGGATAGGCGACGGGGAATGGGTCATGGAAAGCTGCCCGTGAAGCATGCGAGGCAAAGTAGCGCAGTGCGAGGTCGCACCTCTCAATTGGATGAAGAATTATGTTTTAAAAACAACGTTGTGTGCGCTCGATGTCTTCGGCACGATATGTGCTGATTCCGTCGGAGATGACTGCACCACGCTCGGACCGATTCCCTTTTCTCGCTCCGCTCGACGACCGTCGCGACGATTTGCTCGCGCTTTGGAGCTTCCCGCTCCTCGCGTTGCGCACGAAATTGGACGAGCTGGCCGCCGACTACCCGGAAAAGGTCGCCGTCGAACTCTTCTGGGTCGGGGACACCGAAGCGCCGGGTGCGAGTCCTTTCCTCGCACCCCTTGGAGGCGCTGATCGGCGGTCGCTGGCTGTTCGGAGCGTCATCGGAGGACCGGGACCGATGCTCGGGTCGCGCCACCCCTGGTCGGCGGGACGCCCGCTCGGCCACCTTATGACGCTCGTCAGCGACCGCTTTCCGTCGCTTCGTGCCGTTTTTCCCGACGCCGCAGCGGTGTCTCTCTTCTGCAACGAAGTTCCTGAGGGGCCGCGGAATCGACGGTACGTTTCCGTGCTCCCGATCGACGCGATGACCCTCGCCGGCGGCTTTACCGGCCTTGGGGGCGTGCGTCCGCGGCACATCCTTGATGGTCTGTCGATCGAGGTGCCCGCCGCGCTGTTCCAAGCGACCCGGCGAAGGAAGGACCCTCGCCTCGCACGCCTCCACACGCGCCTCGGGATGGTTCCCGGACGGGCGGGCGGCGGGCCGATCTGGGTGCAGCCCGAGACGAACACCGGGAAATTCCTCTTCCAGCTCGACGGCGCACTTGGCGGCATCGGGGGCGACGCAGAGGCAGCAACGATGTACGCGTTTGAAGACGATTTCTATCTGCAAATCCACTGACTCTCAATGCGCCGACCGCGCGCGCCTTGAAAACTGCCTTCTCGACGGCATGCGCCGTTCGCGAGGCGCAAGCAACCGGCTACTTTCCGTTTGCCGGGAGGAAGACCTCGGGCGAATTCGCTCGAGGTCTTTTCTGGTTTCTGCCCCCTCACATCGATTTTCTACACAGGTGCGCGCCATGACGAACGATGGATGGATCGACATCGCCACCGACGACGGTCCCATGGGGGGCTTCCTTGCCCTTCCACCGACCGGTAGCGGACCTGGCATTCTCCTTCTCCAGGAAATTTTTGGAGTCAATTCGCATATTCGCGCGGTCGCCCGGCAATACGCGGCCGATGGCTTCGTCGTCCTCGCGCCGGACCTCTTTTGGCGCCGTTCGCCGCGGATCGAGCTGGCCTACGGCCCCGAAGAGAGAAAGAGCGGCTTCGAGCATCTCCAAGCAATTGGTTTTCCGCAACTTTCCCGCGATGTTGCGGTGGCGGGGGCCACACTCCGCCGCCGCGCGGAACTCAGCGGAAAGACGGCCACCCTCGGCTTCTGCGCCGGCGGAACCCTCGCCTTTCTCGCGGCTGCCGACGGGGCCGTCGACCTCGCTGTCTCCTATTACGGGGGCGGCACTCAGCATTTCCTAAGTCGTGCGCCGGAGGTAAAGGCCCCACTCCTCTTTCATTTCGGAGGTGCCGACGCCCACATCCCCGCCGAAGCTGTCGCCGCGATCCGCGAAGCATTTGCGAAACGGGCCGACGTCGACGTCCGCGTGCACGAAGGCGCCCAGCACGGATTCAACTGCTGGGCCCGCGACGCCTACTCGATGGGCTCCGCACTGACAGCCCGCGGGCAGACCCTTTCGTTTCTCGCCAAACACCGCGTCTTCGACCGTTAGTTCCAAACGAAAACCCCCGGAAGCGGCTGCTCCCGGGGGTTTCTCCGTCACGTCGTCCGGGTCACTGCTCGGCGGCTTTGAAGGCGACGGTGATTTCAACGTCGTCCTTCATCGTCACGCCGAGGTAGTTCGGGATGCTGATGCCGAAGTCCTTGACGCTGATATGGGCATTGCCCTTCACGCGATAGGCGGCGCCATCCTTGTCCGCTTTGTAGTGGAACTTCACGGGCTTCGTGACGCCGTGAATCGTGATTTCGCCGTCGGCATCCCCCTCACCACCCTCGAACTTCAACTTCGCCCGCGCGACCTTCAACGTGGCCGTCTTGAACGCGGCGTTCTTGTCGGTCTCGAGGTGCTCCTGGACGTGCTTGTCGCGAGTCTCGTTCGACGTCGCAAGGTGGCCCAGACCGACTGCGACGCTGACCGTCGTGCCGTCATCGCTCACCGAAACCTCGTTCGACGTCCCGCTGATACCGCCACCGACCGAGAGCTTGCCTTCGAACGTCGCCGAGCCTTTCCCGGCGAGCTTGGCGTCCGCGGCAAAGGCGAGGGCGAGAACCGAGGCGACGACGGCGGAGGAAACGAGCTTCTTCATGTGAGATCTCCTTAGAAGGCCTGGAAGCGGTGCCGCGCCCGTCGTTGCGGGCCTTGGACACCTGCGGGGGCGAGGCAGGTTCGGTATTTTTCCGAGCTGGTATCGGACGGACGGTACGGGATTCTGTTCAACGAGGTTACGACAAAATCGGAACTCGCTTTGAACTCACGGAAGGTTAACGCCAGTGTCACCCCCCGATCGCTGCCCTGCATGCGTCAGTCCTCGGATACCGACTTTCGCCGATCACCGATCAAGAACGCGACACCGACGCTCAAGAAGTACAAGACGATGAGCGCGCCACTCACGGCAAGCTGGCTTGTCACTTCGGGCCCCGGCGTCACGACGGCGCCGACGACGAACGAAAGAATAATCGCCCATCGCCCAAACTTGAGAAGTTGCTTGGGTGAGACGATTCCGGCGAGCGAAAGAAACGCCAAGAAGAGAGGGAGTTCGAAGACGAAGCCAAATGCCAAGAGCATTTGCGTCGAGAAATCGAGATAGAACTCAAGGGTGGGGCGCTGCGTGAGCGATGTCCCTCCCGTTCCTACCTGGCCGAGAAGACTGAAGAAATAGCGAAAGGTGAACGGAAACGCCACGTAGTAGGCGAAGGCGACCCCGGAGAGAAAGAGTCCCGTCGAGAAGAACACGAACGGCAGAATAAATCGCTTCTCTCGCGAATAGAGACCCGGGCTGATGAAGGCCCACAGCTGATAAAAGACGATCGGAATCGCCAGAATCAATCGCGAAAGCTGCATGTAGCCGACGAAGACGTCGGCGGGAGAGAGCGTTTGAAGTTCGGGTTGACCGGGCAGTCCACGTTCATGCCAGCCGTTTTCGTAGGGGCGGACGAGCCACGCGAGGATCTCGACGCGGTAGACCCAGCAAAAAATGCCTCCGCCGAGAAGACCAAGTGCGGCGCGCACGAGGCGATTGCGGAGCTCGGCGAGGTGCTCCCAGAGCGTCATTCGGACGTCTGCCTCAGGATCCGCGGCGTGGAGGTCGGTCGGTGCGGTCACGATGCGCTCTCTTCGGGGGCAACGGTGGGCGATTCGCCAGTGAGCCAGAAGCTATCGGTCGCGAACGAACTCTCGGGGAGCGCCCCTTCGTAGACATGGGCGGAGTCGGGGAGGGCGCCGCGGCTGTCGATTCCTTCGGCGGGGTACTCGCGCTCAAGAGCGGCCGCTTCGAGTCCATACCCGCGCGGGATCGACGCTTCTCGCGCCCCCGAAGGCGAAGACGCTTCCTGGCGATCCGGCGCGTCTTGCGGCGGCGGCCGTCGGGGGGAGTCGAGGGTGGCCAGGGCGCGCACGTCCGTCAGCTCCCCGCGTGCAAGTCTTCGAATTTCTGCAATATCTGCGCCGAGACCTTCGGCGTTCAAGGCGTCGTCGATCCCGCTCTGCGCGCGAAGTTCGGTCGCCATGCGCCGGAGCTTTCCCGACCACTGGCCGACCTTCCGGAGCATTTTGGGGAGCTCCTTCGGCCCGGTCACGACGAGCGTGACGAGCGCAATCACGACGATCTCCCAGAAGCTGAAACCGAACATCTGGCCCGGCTAGATACTCCAAGGGCGGAGATCTACTGCCGCTATTTTTCCAGGACGGAAAGAGTTGCTCGCGCCTGCGAAGAGCCCTGCTAGTTCGGCGCCGTGCCTGAAGCCGTGATCCGCCTCCCGCTTGCCCCCTCCGGTATGGCCGCCGAAGCGCCACCGTCCCCGACGCTTGTCGAAAAACTGCCGGCGCTTCAAGCGTTTACGCCAGAAGCCCTCGTCGCGGCCGTCCCGGCAATCACGCTGCGTGAGGCGCGCAAAATCGTGAGTCGGGTGCATCATACACCGATTGGACAGGCACCGCTTGCGACGCCGATTCCCGAAGTGCGCCGCATTGCGATCGAGGCGGTCGCTCGCTTTGGGCACGTCCCGACGTTGGCGGTTGTCGAGGAGCAGGCGAGCGCGCTCGATCCGTTTGTAAAATACCTGTTTCGTACCCACGACGGCCACGCCGTCGAAGCGGTCAGAATTCCTTTGGAAAAGACCGGTCGCTTTTCCGTCTGCGTGAGTTCCCAAGTAGGCTGCGCCCTCGGCTGCGTGTTTTGTGCGACCGGGAAGCTCGGGCTCAAGCGAAACCTGGAAGCTTGGGAAATTCTTGAGCAGATTCGAATCGTTGGCGAGCGGCTCCCGACGGGCGGTCGGGTCCATGGCGTCGTCTTTCAGGGCATGGGCGAGCCGCTGGCCAACGCCGACCGGGTGTTTCAAGCGATCTCCGTGCTCAAGGAACCGAGCGCGATGTCGGTCGATGCGCGGGCGATCACGGTAACGACCTCGGGACTTCCTGCGGGAATTCGGCGACTTGCGTCGCAGGAGCCGAAAGTCCGCCTCGGTTGGTCCCTCGGGAGCGCACTCCCCGAGGCGCGCAAGGCGCTGATGCCGATCGCAAAGACCCACGGCCTCGATGAGGTCTTCGACGCCGTTGTGCATCATGCACGTACGACCGGTCTTTCCCCGCTTTTTGCCTATACGCCGCTTGCCGGCGTCAACGACGACGCGACCCATGCAGAAGCGCTCGCGGCTTTGGTTCGGCGCTTTGAGGAGGCGAGCGGGCGCCGCCCGCGCGTGAGCGTCATTCCGTACAATGCGATCGGTGCCGACGATCCGTTTACACGGACGCCGCCCGAGCGCGAAAACGCCTTTCGTGAAATCTTGTCAGCACTTGGCGCGCCTACAAAGAAGCGTTACAGCGGCGGCTCCGACGTCGCGGCCGCCTGCGGACAGCTGGCTGGCGCGTCGATGACGCCTACCCCCCAGGACGATTAGTCGACGGTGCGGCGGCTTCCGTCGAGGACGACCGACTCTCCGCGGCCGGGGGAAGTGCCGGCCGGCAGGTAGAC
>JAAFHJ010000094.1 GCA_013298325.1 Myxococcales bacterium
TGCTGAATCTTGGTGTCGAGCTGGGTGGTGTTCCGCTGGAGCACCCGGTAGCCGGAGCCGCCGCCCGCCAGGTAGTTGGACGTCGCCAACTCGTAGCGGTTGGTGTCGTTGATGAGCGACTGGCAGCTCGGCTTCGGGAGCGAGAGGTCGCAGGAGCCCCGCTCCCCGCCGCAATCGCCATCGTTTGCGCAGGCGATCCCGTTGTGGCCGACGAAGACCGCTTCCGCGCACGAGGTCGGCGCACACCGCTTCGTTTCGAGATTGCAGGAGCCGGCGCCGCCGTAGGTGCAGTCGGCGTCGCTCTGGCAGGGGCCGATCGCGTTCGGACGCGTGCAGCCGGCGCAGTTGATGCGTACGCGGGCGCCGGCGATTTGCACCTGGGTGCTGCAACCGCGGCTCGCCGAACGACGGGCGACGAAGTCGAAGAGCTGCTGAAGCTCGAGCCCCGAGAGCTGCATCTTCGTGATCGAGTTGTCGAAGGGGAAGATGTTGTACGCCTGCTCGGCGGTGATCGGGCCGGGGAGGAGGTCGGCGCGGATGCCCGGGCTATTCGTGAGCGACAGGTCGGTCTGGACGCCGAGGCGGAGCCACATCGCCGTCGCGATCATGTTTCCAAGCGGCGAGTCGCCACCGGTGCCGGCGATGCGGCGCGCCCCTTCCGGCGAGTAGCCGGCGAGGATGTCGAGGTCGGCGACGGTGTCGAGGCTGCGGCGGTAGGGCTGGAGCAGGTCGACGACGACCGGGTCGTCCGGGACCTGGGACTCGATGGGGATCGCCTTGTAACGGCTCGAAACGACTTCGAAACCGTTGACCTTGTCGTAGTCGGCCGGGTCGCCGGTCGGGGACGCTTCGCTTGGGGTGTTCGAAAGGACGAGGTCGAGGCGACCGACGTACTTGGCGAAGGCGCCCGAGTGGGTGATCAAGACCTTGCGCGGCTTGCAAGCCCGCTTGAACTGCCAGGGGTGGTTGATCGGGTCCGGGTGGCGCTCGTCCTTCGGAGCGGCCTTTTCGGGGTCGATCTTCAACGTCGGGTCTACCGACCAGATGTAACCCGGCTCGAGGCCTTCACCGTGGCAATCCCGAATTTCTTGCGGCGGGTTGATCACGACGTGGTTGTGGCCGCCGAGGACGACGTCAATGCCCGTCGTCCCGCGGACCATTCGCTGGTCGATCTCGAGACCGAGGTGGGTCACGACCGTGATGACGTCGACGTAGGGGCGCAGGAGATCGATATAAAACTGGGCAACTTCAACCGTATTCAGCGGGAGGATGCTCTGTTTGTTCGGCTGATCGAAGAGCGACGTCAGCGAACTCAGGTTTGCCATCCCGATGACGGCGATCTTCAAACCGTCGCGATTGAGCACCGTGAAGGGCTTCGCGACCGTCGAGAGCTGCGCGTAGTTCGGAAACGTCGGGTCTTCCCACTTGTAGTTCGCGGCGAGGCTCTGGAAGGAGCCCCACTTCTGGAACTGACGGGCCACATTGATAGCGCCGCTATCAAACTCGTGGTTGCCGATGACGGCGGCGTCGACGCCAAGGGCGGCGAGAGAGCGGACTTCTGGCTCGCCCTGGAAGAAGTTGTAGATCGGCGCACCTTGGAAGCAGTCGCCGGAATCGAGATGGATCGCCCGGTCGGAGCGAGCTCGCTCGCGGCCGAGGACGTACGCCATTCGCGCGACGCCACCGACGTTCGCCACATCGCCAAGTGCCCCAAGACCGAGGTCTGAGTCGGCCTGCGTGATCTGCAGGTCGTAGGGCAAGAGCCGCGAGTGAATGTCGGAAGTGTGGAAGATCGTTAGGCGCGCGTCGCACGTTTGACCCGGCGGGCAGACGGAGGCAGCACCAGCGGTGCCATCACTTCCGCACCCGGGGGTCGTTGCTCCAGCGGTCGCGAGACCGAGGAGCGCGAGGGACGTGGCTGCAAAGCGTTTCAAGGAAAAAGACGCTGTCATGGCCGGCGTCGGCGCTCTATCACGCGGCAACCATTCTCGTCGTGACAATCTGGTGTGTTGCGCGACGATCCGCGCGCAAAAACTTTGACACGGCGCGCAATCAGGTCGCAGCGCAGAGCGCGAGAAGGTCCGACAACAGCGATTCGGTCGCTTCGTGAACCATTGCACGTACTTCGGTCGCGCTTTCCGCCTGGAGCGCGCGCGTGGCAATGGTGCGGCAGGTGGCGGCATCGAGGCGACGGAGGGCCGCCTTCACGGTCCGGATCGTCGCCGGTTCCATGGAAAGTTTGCGGAGCCCGAGGCCGACGAGGAGCGGGAGCGCGTGGAGATCGGAGGCCATCGCGCCGCAAATGGAGAGGGGAATTCCGGCAGCCTCCGCCTCACGCGCGACGTTTGCGATCAGCCGCAGTGCCGCAGGATCATACGGGGAGGCGAGGGGGGCCAGCTCGGTGTTTGTGCGGTCGACGGCGAGGAGATACTGGACGAGGTCGTTGGTCCCGAGGCTGAAGAAATCGGCGTGGCGGGCGAAGACGTCGGCCAAAATCGCGGCGCTCGGGACCTCGATCATCATCCCGAGGGGAATCGTGTCGGCGGTCGCCTCGCCGCGAGCGCGAATCTCGGCCACCGCTTGGGCGAGGAGTTCGCGAACTTTTTTCATTTCGGCGACTTGGCTCACCATCGGCACGAGGATGCGTAGGTCCCCGAAGGCGCTCGCGCGCGCCATGGCGCGGAGCTGCACGAGAAGAACTTCTGGCCGGGAGAGGGCGAGGCGGACGGCACGCAGGCCGAGGGCCGGGTTGAGTTCCGGCGGAACTTCGAAGGAACTCGCAAACTTATCGCCACCGATGTCGAAGGTCCGGAGGACGACCGGCTTCCCGTTCATCGCCAGGATCGTCTCCCGGTAAATGGCGAATTGCTCGTCTTCCGTCGGCGGCGTGCTTCGGTCGATGTAGAGGAATTCGGTGCGAAAAAGGCCAATTCCCTCGGCGCCATGCCCTTCGGCGACCCGCGCTTCGGCGGCGAGTTCGACGTTCGCCAAGAGTTCGATGCGCACGCCGTCGGCGGTCCCAGCGTCGCCGCCGTTCGTTTCGCGAAGGGTCCGGAGAAACGCGTGGTGGGCAAAAAGACGGGCTTCGGCAGCGGCGAGCGTCGAGGCCGACGGGTGCAAAATCACCTCGCCACGGAAGCCGTCGACGACGACCATGTCGCCGGTCGTGACGGCCCGCAGGAGCCCTTCAACGCCCAAAACGGCAGGCATTTCGAGGGCTCGCGCCATGATCGCCGTGTGGCTCGTGCGGGAGCCGCGCTCCGTAGAAAAGCCGAGGGCGCGCTCACGGACGACGCCGGCGGTATCGGCCGGCGAGAGGTCGCGGGCAAGGACGATGGTGGCCGTGCTCGCTAGCAAGCCGCGTTCGGGCTCCTTTTGGACGAGGGCGCGGAGGACGAGGTCGCAGACGAAGGCAACGTCGTGGCGCCGCTCCTGAATGTACGCGTCTTTTGCGGCGGAAAAAAGTTTGGTAATTTCGTCACTTGCAGTGCAGACCGCCGCTTCCGCGTTCTGTCGATTGACGGCGATGTGTCGCCGTACGCGGTCGTCGAGCTCGGGGTCGTTGAGCATCGCCACGTAGGCTTCGAGAATGGCTGCCGGATCGCCGCCCGAAAACGCGTTGGCATCGAACTCGGCGGGTGCCGGCGCGTTGGCGTTGAACTCCGTCCCCTCAGCGACGCGACGAAGCTCGATGCGGGCTGCCGCCTTGGCGGCTTCGAAACGGTCGAGTTCTTGCGAGATTTCGCCCTCGTCGATCGCGCGTTGCACGGCGACCGCACGGGCGTCCCCCATGACCAACGCGGCCCCGATGGCGATTCCCGGCGCCGCCGGAATGCCTCGTAGACGGAGCTCAGGCCGCTCGATCACTGACCCTCTCCGAAACGGTCGGCAATCAGCGTTTCCAGCGCCGTCAAGCACGCCTCCGCCCCTTCGCCGCGGGCGGTGACGGTGACGGCGGTGCCGCGGCCGGCGGCCAGCAAAAGCACGCCCATCACGCTCTTTGCGTTCGCCTTCTGCCCGTCGAGTTCGATTTCGACCTCGCAGGGGAACCGGGAGGCGGTCTGGACGAGTTTCGTCGCCGCGCGCGCATGGAGCCCGAGCGCGTTGATAATCGGGAAGGTCTTGGTCAGGGCGGTCATCGGGAGGCTCCAGAAGGGCCGCCGCCGTCGCCGGAAACCGGCTGGGGGAGCGGGGAGAGGGCGAGGGCATGCTCGACGGCAGCACTCGCTGAGTAGGGGCCGGTCGCGCTGGCCGGGGCGGCGTTGATGGCGTGGCCGTGCTCGCGGGCGACGTCGCGGTGGACGACTTGGGCGTTGAGCGCGCGGCCGATGACTTCGGAAAGCGCGACGGAGCGGTGGCGTCCTCCGGTGCATCCGATCGCGACCGTGAGGTAACTCTTCCCCTCGCGCTCGTACTTTGGCAGGGTAAAACGTAGCAAATCCAAGACTTTCTCGAGGAAGGGCTGCGTCTCCGGCAAGTTCAGGACGAAGCCGGCGACCCGGGGATCGGTCCCGGCGAGCGGGCGTAGCTCGGGGACGAAGTAGGGGTTTTCGAGAAAGCGGACGTCGAAGACGAGATCGGCATCGACGGGGGCGCCGTACTTGAAGCCGAACGAGACAATTCGGACCGCCATATGGGGCGCGTGCGGCGACGCGGGGCCGAAGGTCGCGACGACCGCGCGACGAAGTTCGTGCACGGAAAGGTGCGTAGTATCAAAGACATGCGTTGCGCGCGCGCGGAGGGGGGCGAGGCGTTCCCGCTCGATGCGAAGCCCGTCGAGGACGGCCAGCGCCGACGTCCCTTCGACGGTCGCGAGCGCGTGGGGGCGCCGGGTTTCGCCGAAGCGCCGGAGGATGGTTTCGTCGGACGCGTCGCAGAAAACGATGGAAACTTCGCGTCTTCCGCCGTCGACGAGGTGGTCAACTTCGTCGGCGGCGGTGCCGAGAAAGGCGCGGACGCGCACATCGATCCCGAGCGCCACGCGCGTAATTCCGCCTCGGGCGCAGAGTTCGAGGGTCTGCGGGGCGAGGACGGTGGGGAGGTTGTCGATGCAGAAGTGGCCGAGATCTTCCAACGTGCGAAGAACCGTCGATTTTCCGGCGCCAGAGACGCCGGTTACCACCACGACATGGGTCCGTTGCTCGTGCTGCTCGCTCATCGGTCCTCTCTTCCGCCGCCTCGGGAACTTGCGCCGCGGTCGACGGCGTGGGCGCTGCTCGGGGGCGTCGGTACGCTGATTGCGCCCGACCCGCTCCACGACTCGCCGTCGTAGCGCTCTTTTGCTTCCGCCGCCTCGGCCAGTTCCTCGGGGGTCAGTCGCTGGAGCGTCTTCACCGTGTCGTAGCGGCGCCGTTGGGGGGCGTTTCGTCGCGCCGCGAGCCGCGCAACGAAGTCACGGGCACTGTTCATGCCAGCGCGCCGCAAAAGCTCGTTTCGCGCAGCAATTTCAAGGATGGAACCCATGTCGCGACCCGGCTGCACAGGCACGGTGAGTTCGCGGACCTTGGCGCCGAGGATGTCTTGGTAGCGATCGTCGATGCCGAGACGGTCGACGACCATGCCGTCGTGCCACTCGACAAGCTGCGTGACGATGTCGATGCGCTTCCGTTCGCGGACGGCGGTCACGCCGAACATGTCTTTGATGTTCAGGATGCCAAGACCCCGAATCTCCATGTGATTTTTGAGCAGCTCCGCCGGCTCGCCGAAGACCATGCCCGGCGGTCGCCAGTCGATCTGGACAACGTCGTCGGCGACAAGGCGATGCCCGCGCAGCACAAGCTCCAGCGCGCATTCGCTCTTGCCGATGCCGCTCTTGCCCAAGAGCAGGAGGCCGACCCCGAAGACGTCGACAAGAACGCCATGAATCCGAGTGGTTGGCGCGAGAAGATCGTCGAGCGTTGCGTGGATCGCGTTGATCGTCGCGCTGGAGCGCTCGCCGCCCACGAGCAGCGGGGTCTGTGTCGCTTCTGCCGCCTCGATCAGGTCGGCGCTTGGCGTCCCCGTTTTTGTGACGACGACGCAGGAAAGACCGAGGGAAAACAAACCTTTGCAGGCCTCGGTGCGCTGGGATGCGGTCATCGCTTCGAGGAAGGTCTGCTCGGTTTCGCCGACGACCTGGATCCGGCTCGGGACGACGCCGTGAAAATGCCCCGCGAAGGCGAGGCCGTTCTTCTGGACGCGCGCGTGGGAGAGCGGGCGCGCGAGGCCGGCATGGCCTGCGACGAGCGTAAGCTGGGCGGCGGTGCGCGGGTCTGCCAGAAAGGCCGCCACAGGGACGGCGCGCGCCTCCTCGGCGGGACCGGCGTCGCCGCTCATCCCCCCTCCTCGGCTTCCACGAGGCGGAAAATATTGGCGCCATCGGGGGCGCGAAGGAGCGTTTCGCGGAAGGCGGGACGCCGCAGAAGTCTCGAAATTCGCGCGAGAATCTTCAGGTGCTCCCCGGACGCGGCCCGCGGACCGAGCACCGCGAAAAAGAGGTTCACCGGGGCGTTATCGATGGCGTCAAAGGGGACGCCGTTCGGCGCCACAAGGAGCGCCGCGACGTGCTGTTCCACGTTGGGGAGTGAGCCGTGGGGGATGGCGACGCCGTCGCCGATGCCGGTCGATTGCAGGCTCTCTCTCGCGTGCAAGACTTCCAGAATTTCGGTTTCCGGGACGTTCGTCTGCCGGGCAAGCAGCGATGCGACCAGCGCAAGAGCCTGCGACTTGGTCAAATCGCGAGCGTCCATGCGGGTTGCACGGTCCGGGGAGAGAATTTCGCGAAGGAGCATTCGTAGGCTCAGCTCGGCTCGGTCATGGGGGGAACGCGGGGGTGACAAAAACGGAAGGCGCCCGCCTCCGATAGTCGGAAGGGGCGCCTTTTGTCACGGCTTACGTCGCTCAGAGAGCGCCGTCGTCGTCGTCGCCTACGTCGGGGAGGAGCCGCTGGGAGGCCCGTTCTTGCCCCTTCAGGTTTTCCTTCGACGACCGAATCTGGCGCTCGATCTTGTCGGCGACAGCGTCGATCGAGGCGTACATGTCCGAGCTGGTTTCCGTGGCATGGAAGCGGCTGCCGCCGGAAACGACGTCTACTTCAACGTGATGGAGGCGGTCGGTCTGAACGCTGACAGTGACGTGCCCCTTCATGGGCTGGCGGAGAAACCTCTGAAGTTTCCCCACTTTTTCCGTCGCGTAGCCCTTCACAGAATCGGTCGCATCCATCTGACGGAACGTGATCGCAATGTTCATTCGGCCTCCTGGAATGTCAGCAGCGTCGATGGCAGAACTCGAAGGGGAGTCCCCGGTGGCGAGCTCTGCACCCGCTGTCACGCTGCTGTAACCCGAGAGTATCCCCGGTGTTTCCCAACCTTGGACGAAAATCGTAGGGCCCCGTACGATTTTGCCGCCGTCGGTGCGCGGCGGGCAACCTAGAAGTGCTTCTTTCGCTTGCTCGACGGAAGAATTCCCATCATTTCTCGATACTTGGCGACGGTGCGGCGCGCGATGACGATGCCCTCGCCCTTGGCGAGAATCTCGACGATTGCCTGATCGGAGAGCGGCGACTTCTTGTCCTCGTCGTCGATGATCTTCCGAATGACGCGCTTCACGCTCTCCGAGGCGATGTCCTCCTCGGACTGACGGCGGATCGGCGAGTTGAAGAAGTGCTTCAACTCAAAAATGCCGTGAGGCGTATGCACGTACTTGTTGGACGTCACGCGGCTGATCGTCGACTCGTGGATTTGACGGTCGTAACGCTCTTGGAAATCTTCGACGATGTCGCGGAGGATCATCGGCCGCAGGAACGACGTCCCATTTTCGAAGAACTCTTGTTGGCGGGCGACGATCGACTCCATGACACGCGTGATCGTCTTCCGACGCTCCTCCAGGGCTTTTACAAGCCACTGGGCGTTCTTCCACTTCTCTTGGAGGATCGCGCGCTTTGCCGGATCGGCGGTCGCCAGCTGCTCGAAGAGCTCTTTGTTCGCGAAGAGCCGCGGGACGCCACGGTCGTTGTCTTGAACGCGCCAACCGCCGGTCTTCTCGTCCTTCACGACGTAGACGTCCGGCGTGATGGCGATCGATTTTTCGTCGTAATCGGTAAAGTTACGGGCCGGACGAGACTCGAGTTTCTGGATTTCTTTGACCGCCTCGTAGACCTCCTCAACGGAGATCTTCAAGTCTTTCGCGATCGCATTGTAGTTGTGCTTTTCGAGGTTCGACATGTGGCGATCGATGACCGCCATCTCGATGTCCTCAAAGCCGTAGACTTCCGCTTGAATCATCAAGCTTTCGCGGAGATCGCGGGCGCAGCAGCCGATCGGGTCCCACAGCTGCATGAGCTTGAGGACCTCCTCTGCATCATCGGGGTTTAGACCCGATTGTTCGGCGATCCATTCGAGGGAGATTTCTTCATCGGGCGAGACTTGGAGGTCGGCCGCCCCTTCGGCGAAGTGGCGTGCACGTGCAAGCACAAGCTCGCCGCGGGTGCGCTCGTGGGGCTCGAGGTCGCCACCGAGATAGCGCTTCAAACAGGGGACCGCCTCGGCGAAGGCACCATTTCGCGCGAACATCAGCGCGCGAGAGAGGAGCAAGCCGGCTTCCGTCGGCGGGACGTCGACGCGAAGGGAGGCCATATTCGCCAGCTCGTCTTCGAGGACGCGCGCGATGCGGGCATCGGCCTTTCCGTCGAGCTCACGGAGAAACGCAACGCCATCGCGGACGGCATTTTCGTCGTAATCGCCGCTGCGGAGCTTCGCGAGCACCTCGCGCAGGCCGTCGCGGGAAACGTATTCGTCGGCGGCCGCTTTCTCGTCGAGGGTCTTCCCGATTTCGGTGACGAGCGCCTTTACCGACGCGGCTGCGGCGCTGACGCGCGCGAAGAGCCCTTCAGCCAGTGCACGCTCGTTTTCATTAATGTCGGAGCCGAGATAGCGCTTCCATGCGAGCGTTGCCGCGTGGAAGTTCCCCATTTGTTCGTAGATGATCCCGAGGTTAAAATCCGGGTTCTTCTCCGTCGGGTTCTTGCTCTGAAAATCGCGAAGATCCTGAATACTCGCCCGGTAGCCGGACTTGAGATCCAGGAAGCCGTTGTCGTCGAGGCTCGAGAGTACAATTTCGGCAAAGGCGCGTTCGGCCTCGTTGAAATCGCTCATCTTGAGCTGCCAACGGAGGTGATCGACGAGCGATTCCTTGCGCGTGAGATTCTGCTCGATGGGGGGCAGCTCTTCGAAACCGCCACGACCGCCGCCCGCCGGCGCTTGAAGTACGCGATTTTCCACGTACTGGTCCCACTCGATGTCGCGGACCGCTTTGGCCTCCCCCTGGGCGCTGTTGCCGTCGGCGGCGCGGTGGCGGTCGTCGAGGCGCTCGACGGTCGCTTCCGAACGGAGCTTCTCGGCCTCGCGGATAGAGCCCTGAAAACGCTCGTCTTCTCCGAGGGGGTGATCGCGGACGACCCCCTTGGAGAGCGATGCAAGCTCGGCGCTCGGGCCGCTCCCTTCCACGGAAAGGAGGGGGTTCGTGTCGAATTCTTTCTCGATTTCGACCACTAAGTCGGCGTGGGTCAACTGCAAGAGGCGAATCGCCTGCTGCAATTGGGGCGTCATGACGAGCTGCTGGGAGAGCTGCTGCGACTGTTGAATCTTCACGCGGACCGTCCAGGCGGGGAGGAGGCAAGAGCATCCCGTGCGCAAAGCGCGCTAGAGATGCGGTCGCAGCCCATTGGCACGACTCTTGTCTAGTTTACCAAACCGGCTCGCCCGTGGACGAAAATGTTTGGGAGAAATCACTTTCGGCGCGCCGGATTGGCGCTGCACTGCCGTCGACGGTGACCTAGGCGGAGAGGCGCTCGACCATCAGCGCGAGCTGGGTCGGCAGCGGGGCAGCCCCGGCGAGCGCTTCGTTCGTCAGCTCGAAATCGGTCGCGACCCGCTCGGCGTCCGCTTGCATGTCGGGCGCGTAGCGCTGCGCGACGGTGCGGAGGAAAGAATCGAGGAGCGCCGGCGTCTCGAAGAGGGCGACGAAGATGCGGTTCCCCTTCGGGTGGCCGATGCCCTTGCCCACGAGTGTTTCCCGAAGAAATGCGCGCTCATGGGCACTCTTGAGGACGGCGTCGGCGACACGCAAGACAAGGAGCCATTTGCCGTCGCCGTCGCCACCGGCTGAGTCGCCAGCGAGGGCGCCGAGGCCGGGTAGGGTGCGCTCCATGCGGTCGGAATCGACCGCCCCGTCGTCCCCGACTTCTGCGCGGGCCGCTTCGGCGAGCACATGTTCGAAGGCGGCGATGGCGACGCGGGCGTCGCTAAATCGCGTGTTTACGTCGGTCGCAAGCATCCTCGCGACCATCTCGACGACCGCGTCCGGCACGTGGGGCATCCCGGGGGCCTCACGGAGCGGCGGAACCGGCGAAAAGAGCCGCTTATACAGGGCTTTCTCGCCGAGTTCGCCGAAGGGGACATCGCCGGTGACGAGCTCGTAAAAAACGATCGCCGCCGAGTACAAGTCGGACCGCGCCTCGGCGACGCCGGCGAGCTGCTCGGGCGCCATGTAGGCCGGCGTTCCGAGGGCGATGCCGGCCTGAGTGAGGTTCTTGTTCGCCGCGAATTCGGCCTTCGCGACACCGAAATCGAGGACCTTTACGATCCCGGACTCGGCCTCGACGGCGATGTTCGCCGGCTTGAGGTCCCGGTGAAGGATCCCCAGATCGTGGAGCGCGGCGAGACCGTCGAAGACCTGGAGGGCGATCAGCATCGCGTCGCGCCATGGGAAGGGGCCGTGCTCGGCGAGGAGGACGTCCAGCGACTTTCCATGAACGTATTCCATGGCATAGGCCGGCGATCCGTCTTCCAGGAAGCCGTGGGCAACGAGGCCGACGACGTTCGGATGTTGGACCTTTCCGAGGAGCACCGCCTCCTGCATGAAGCGGGCGATGATCTCGGGCGGCGCATCGCGTGAGATGACCTTCAGCGCGACCGGGTCTCCGGTGCCCACGTTACGGGCAAGGTAAACCTCCCCCATCGAACCGGCGCCGAGAAACGCGACGACGCGGTAGTCGAAGAGGACGATGTCACCAGGCAGTAGCCGTTCGCTCATGGGACTCAGAAGATACCGGAGGAAACGGATCCTTCGCGCCGGTGCGCGGGACGAGACAAAATTACCCCGCCCAGGATCCCCTACGTACCACTGTCGCGCCGTGTCGGGGCGCGCAACCGTCTCGGCGCCACCACGTTTTTTACGACGCGTTTGTCCCCGCCCGGCGAGACGCCGGATCGGGGAACGCGTTCGCGCGATCGGGCGACTGCGGCGTGGTTGTGACCGACGGCCGTTGGGCCAGATAGCGGCTCGCGACGAGCGTATCGGCGCGAAATGTTTCGGGGCTCCCGCTCACCGCGACGGCCCCGTCCAGGAGGAGGAGGGCGCGGTCGCAGATCGCGAGCGCCTCTTCGACGTGATGGTCGGCGAGCAGCACGCCGGCCCCCCCCTTCGCTGCCGCAACGAGCAATGCGGAGAGCTGCGCCGCCCCGACCGGATCGACGCCGGCGAAGGGCTCGTCGCAAACAATGAGGCGCGGACTTCGCGTGAGGGCGCGCGCGAACTCAAGGCGCCGCCGCTCACCCCCGGAGAGGCGCTCGACCGGCACATCGAGGCGCTCGCCGAGGCCGACGGCAGTCGCCTTTTCAAGAATGGTTTCGGGACTCCACGAGGCGCCGAGGGCGACGCTCGCGAAGGTCTTTAGGTTTTCGGCCACGGTCAAATCCCAAAGGACGCTCGCCCCTTGCGGCATATAGCCGAGCCCCTTTCGGGCGCGGAGGTGGAGCGGGAGCCCCGCCATCGGAGCGCCGCCGAGGTGGATGGTACCCTTGTGGGAAAGATCTCCGGCAACGACTCGAAAGAACGTCGATTTTCCTGACCCGGAAGGGCCTAGAAGACCGACGATTTCCCCCGCTGCGACGGTGACGTCGATCCCGCGAAGGACGTCACGCCCCCCAAGCGCGACGCGTATTTCCGTGGCCTTCAAGGCCAGTTCTTGCGCTTTTTCGGTCATTTCGGGACCGGGATCGACCCTTTGACCTTCGTCAGCGTGACCTTGCCGCTGGTGAGGTCGATGGTCGCTTTCTCGGCTTCGAGGAGGCCACCCCCCCGTTGGAGCTTGACGCCCCCCTTGAG
>JAAFHJ010000093.1:0-6117 GCA_013298325.1 Myxococcales bacterium
ATGACGCTTCTCCGCCGTGGGGAAAAGGAGTGGCGCGTGGAGCGCGCCGACGGGACCGGCACGCGCCTGCTCTACTCGCTTCCTGCGCCAAAGCTTGCGCAGAATTATCGCGTACTATCGGCTACTTCGGGTGGTTCGGTCACGCTCCTTCAGGCCGTCCCCGAGGACGGCCCGGGACGGCCGTCGGGGATGTCGGCCGCGCGGATCGTCCGCCTCGATGAAAACGGCCTCGTCGAACTCGCAAACCTCAAACGCGCCGGCAACCATGGCCGCCGGATCCTTGGCGTCGACGCGAAGGATCGCCTCGTCGAGAGCAGCGACAGTGGTGCCCACTTTCGTGTGGTCGGCGCGCCGCCCGGCGGGGCCCCGACCATCGAACGGTGCACGGCGGCTGGCTGTTTCCTCGGGCCCCTCTTCCGCCTTTGGGACGGGAGCGAGCGTGGCTTCGCGTGGCCAGCCGTGGCGGCGGGGGAGGTTCCTGCGGCCCCCGCGTCGCTCGCTCCGGCGACGATCACCTGCAAATTGAGCGGCGGTCCGCCGAAAGATGCGCTGATCTCCACGAGCGAAACGGTCGCTCCGGAGGCGCCGCCGATGTTCCCGATGATGCTCGCGGCGGGGAGTCTCGTGCGCGGAGGGACGCTCGCCACAGCGACCGGGACCGAATTCCGGGTGCTTCTCCCCTTCGACGCGTCGGGGGGGCTCCGGAGCTATCTGGAGCCGGCAGCGACGGGGGCCGGCGGTCGTTCGTTCCGCTTCATGCTTCCCGCGCTACCGACCGACCTCGGAACGCCGGGCGCGCAGATCTGGGGTCGACCGGGCCCGCCGCCACCGCCGCCGGCCCCCGGAATGCTGATGGGGCCTCGCTATCCGACTCAGCAGGCCGGCTTCTATATTGGGAATAAATCCGAAGCAGTGCAGGGGGTGTACGACTACGCGATCGGGCGCCTCACCACCAAGGGGGATACCCTCGCCCCCTTTTATGGGAACGGGGTGACCACGAGCGAGATGAAGTATTCGCTCCAGCGCCTGGCCGACGCCCCCCCTTCAAAAGGTGTAGCTTACACCGACCCGATCCTCGCCCTTCGAGGCGGCCGGGCCGAGGTCGTGGAGCGCGTCGGATCGAATCTTCCGCCGACGGTCGCCTCCCCGATCCGCGCCGGGTCGACGGCGCTCCCGCCGTGGTCGACGCTGCGTGCGCTCGGCGCACCGGGGTGCACGAGCGACGGCGTGCGCATGCTCTTGGAGATACCTGTGAACTGGCTCGCAATCGCCTGGGATGGCGCCTCAAGCGCCGCTTCCAACCCGGGCGCCGCCAACGGAGGTATCGCCGTCGTGCGTGCGACGAAGGACCACCTCTGCCTGGAGGCGATCGATGTTGCACTCGCGACGACCGACCCTTCGGCGCGCCTCGTCCCCAAAGACGAAGCGGCCCCGATTCGCTACGCGATCGCCCGCTTTGGTCCGTCGGCCGCCGGGCAGCTGGCGACCTTCCACGTCGGAAAATTCCGCAGCGAACCGATGACCTGCACGCTCGCCCCGTAAGGCGACGCGTTCAAAACCCGCGACCGGACTGAAGAAATTCGTCCTCGTCGCGGGTGTTGGCACGCCCGAGGACGGCGTTTCGATGGGGGAAGCGCCCAAAGCGCGCGATCACGGCCCGGTGTTTTTCGGCGAAGACGACGAGGTTCGCCGCCGTGGCCGCGAGGTGGGCCGAATCGGGCCCGGCCCGCGTGGCGAGGGCCTGGAAGAGGGCGACCGCGCGATCTTGGTCGCCGAGCGTCTCGCTGTGTTCGAAGGGCAAGTAGAAGAACGACGCGTGCAAAATCGGGACGATGCCGTCGAAGCCGCGCGCGATCGCACGCTCGGCGACGGCGCGTGCGACCGGGTCGGTCGCAAACGCACGGGGGTCGTCGCGGAAGATGTTTCGCGGGAACTGATCGAGAAGGACCACCCGCGCCAACGCCCCAAGCGCGGTCGCCTCCCAGGTCTCGGTCTCGTTGGTGAGCGCGGAATCGGTTAAAAGTGTCTGAAAACGTTGAGAAAGTTCGGTGTCGAAGGCGTCGTCGCGGACGAACCAGCGTCGCTGATGGAGGGGGGACGGTTCGTCGAGACCGTCGGTTCCAAACCAGGTCATCAGAACGTCGCGCGCGTCTTTCGGGAGTTCGATCATCGGGCGGAGCTTCTTCTCCGGACTGCGCCAAAACGCGAGCGGGAAGAACACCGCGTTTACGACCGATCGGAACGCACGGTAGCGTCCCCTCCATGCGCGTCATCGCCCCTGTGCTCCCCGAAGGCACGAAGCCGAAAGGTCCGGCTTCCTACTTTGCAAGTATTGAGAAGACCTACGGAAAGCCCATGCAGCACTGGCTCGACCTCGTCGTCGAGCGACTCGCGGCGAGCAAGCACATGGAGGTCGTGGCGTGGCTCAAGAGCGACCACGCCCTCGGCCACGGCCACGCAAACGCGATTGTTGCCTTCGTGCGCGCCGAACTCGGCAACGCATGATGGGCTACGCGAGGCGGTCGTCGAGCTTGGTGAGCTGGCTCGTGAACCCCTCGACCTGCATCTTCGTAAACGTCGCGTCGTGCATCGGCGGGAGGGTCACCGTCATCGTTACGGTGCCGGCGCCTGCGGCAAATTCGACGGTGATTTCATTCGTGTAGGGGGGGACGCCCGCCAGAAAGTCGATGACGTTCGTCATGACGATCCGCGCATGCGGCTCGATGGTCGAGAAGGTCGCCCGGGTTGCGTGGGAGGCCGGTTCCCCCATCGCCGCCATGGCTGCGATCATCTCGTCGGTCGCGGCGACCATGTCGTAGCGGAGCTCGCCCCCACTCCGCGCGTCGATCGCGTGGACGTCGGCGCGAAAGCCTTGCGGGCCCCACCACGATTCAAAACCTTTTTGGGTCGTCCAGAGGTCCCAGATCTCGGGGAGGGATCCCTTGTATGTCCTTACAATCGTGTGCGAATCATCCTGCATCGATCGATCTCCGTGTCGGTGTTTGGGGGCTTTTCGGCCCGTACCGTGACCTGCAAATGGGCCCGGCGTCCAGCGGACTTTCCGAGTAGGACGGCGCCATGAACAAGCGCCTCCGCAAGAAGAAGCACGTCGGTGAATTTCAGGAATTCGGCTTTAAAGTCCAGGGGATGATGCAGGCGGGCACGTCGGCCGCTGACCAGGATGCGTTCCTCGACCGCTGGATCGATTTCGTAGAAGCCCGCGAACTCTGCTTCGGCGGTGGCAGCGCGAAAGATTCCTTCGAAGGCTTCGTCGCCCTCAGCTACCCGGGGAGCGCCACCGCGGAAGATCGCGCCGCGGCCGAAGCCCACCTGAAGGCCGACGCCCGCGTGGCGAGCTTCACGGTCGGCCCGCTCGTCGACGCCTGGCGCTGATTTTCCCCGCGCACCGCTCGCGTCGCCACTTCTACCAAAGTCGCTGGCGGTCGCGAACGGACGGTGCTCCCTTCGGGGGATGGCCCCCGCGCGAAGCTCCGTTCCGGCCATCGAAGCACGCGGCCTGGGGCGAAGCTTTGGCGACCACGTGGCGGTCGACGGCGTAGACGTCACGGTGGCGCCCGGCGAAGTCCTCGGATTTTTAGGGCCAAACGGCGCCGGGAAGACGACGACGGTCCGCATGCTCGCCGGCCTCCTCCCGCCTTCCCGGGGCACCGCGCGCGTAGCCGGCTTCGAGGTGACGACCGAGGCTGCTTCGGTGCGTGCCTCCGTTGGGCTCCTCACGGAGACGCCGGGCCTCTACGAAACGCTCCCTGCGCATCGAAATTTGCGTCTGTTTGCGGAGCTTTATGGTGTCGACGATCCCGAGCCGAAGATCCGTCGCTGGCTCGAACGCTTCGGGCTCTGGGGGCGGCGAAACGACCCCTCCGGATCGTTTTCGAAGGGGATGCGCCAGAAGCTCGCCATCATTCGCGCCGTGCTCCACGAGCCACCGGTGATCTTCCTCGACGAGCCGACGAGCGGCCTCGACCCGGAGGCGTCGATCGATGTCCGCGATGCCATTGAAGAACTTTGCCACGGCGGCGCGACCGTCTTCCTCGGCACCCACAACCTCGTCGAGGCCGAGCGCCTCTGCGACCGCGTCGCCGTCTTCAAGCAGCGGATCCTCGCGATCGACCGCATCGACGCCCTCCGCACCGCTCTGTTTGGGCGCCATCTGCGGCTCGTCCTCCGCGCCGCGCCCGACGAGAAGCTCGCGGAAGCGCTTACACTTGTTCAAACATTTTCCGGCGTAGGTGCGGTGACCCCCGTCACGCCGACCGAGATCCTCGCCGAGATCCCCGATCCTGCGGCGACCCATCCGGCCCTCGTCGCGGCGCTCGCGGCGGCGGGAGTTCCGCTGCTTTATGTGCAGGATGCAAGCCCGTCCCTCGAAGCGGTGTATCGAAAGCTCCTGGAACCTTCGCTGACCGCGATGGGGGGCTCGTCGTGACCGGCCGCGCGCGCCGGATTCGGGCTTTGGTCACGAAAGAGGCCTTTGAGATTCTCGCCAACCGTTGGCTTTTGCTGACGGTTTTCGGAGTGCCAGCTGCCGTCGTCGTGCTGACCGTGCTCAACGTCGCCTCGCTCGCGAAGGCGCCGCTCCCGGCAAGCGCGCTGCCGGAGGCGCTCCGTGGGAGCTGCACCGGCCTCAGCGACAACGAATGCGCGCAAGTCCACCTCGGGCGCACCTTTGGAGCCCTCTACTTGCTTCTGCCGATGATCCTGCCGAGCGCCATCGCCGCCTACGGAATTGTCGGGGAAAAACGGGGTCGTACCCTGGAGCCGCTCCTCGCGACCCCCCTACAGACCGGCGAACTGCTCGTCGCGAAGGTCATCGCCGCCGTGCTCCCTGGCATCGCCGCCGCCTGGCTCGGCTACGGCCTGTGGCTCGGCGCGGTGCGCGTGCTCACGGGCCCCGGCCTCGTCGGCCATTTGACGTCGCCCGCGTGGGTGCTTGCGATCGCGGTTCTCGGCCCCCTCTTCGCCCTTCTCGCGACGACGGTCGGTCTCATGGTTTCGTCGCGTGCGACCGACCCTCGTGCCGCCCAACAGGTCGCAAGCCTTCTGATTTTGCCGGTCGTCGCTGGCCTCGTCGGTCAACTCACCGGGGCGGTCGTCCTCACGATCCCGGTGACGCTCGCCCTCATCGCCGGCGCCGCCGTCGCGAACGCCCTTCTGCTTGCGCTCGCCGTCCGCATTTTTGACCGAGAAGCGATCCTAACCCGTTGGTCGTGAACAGAAGTTTGCCAGTCGAGGGAACATTCGTGGTTCTCTTCCCGGTTCACCCCCGCCGGACTTCCTGCGCCGACGGGGTGCGCACGCTGCGCGTTGCCGGCATTTCTCGGCCTTCACAGGGCCTTTCGCTCGAGAAACAATCATGAAATCCTACGCCACTCTCGCCATCGCTCTCGGGACCGCCCTCACGCTCACCGCCTGCAAGACGCAGATCGATCACACGAAGATTGAAGAGTCGATCCGCACGACCTTCAAGGAGCAGGTGAAGGACGCGACCTTGAAGACGGTCACCTGCCCGAGCGGCATCGAGGCGAAGGCCCAGGGGACCTTCGAGTGCAAGGCCGTTGAAGAAAGCGGAGCAAATGCCACGATTACTGTCACGATGACCGACGACGCCGGCAACATCACCTGGAAGGTGACCGCCGTCGCCGACGCCCCCGCGAAGCCCTGATCGAGCCTGTATTTCCTTCGAGGACCGATGAGCTCCCGTTCCGTTCGAACCATTCCGTTCCAGCTTGTGAATGTGTTTGCCGAGTCGGTCTTCGGTGGAAATCCGCTCGCCGTTGTCGAGGATGCTTCTGCCCTTGACGAGGGGGAACTTCTCGCGATCTGTCGCCAGTTCAACCTGAGCGAAACGACGTTTGTCTACCCGTCCGCGGTCGCGTCCGATGGGGCGTTTGTGGAGAACTCCGCGCCGTCACCCGCTTCGCGGACGGACGCGTTTGTGGAGAACTCCGCGCCGTCACCCGCTTCGCGGACGGACGCGTTTGTGGAGAACTCCGCGCCGTCACCCGCTTCGCGGACGGACGCGTTCCGTGTCCGCATTTTTAGCCCCGATGGCGAAATGGCCTTTGCCGGGCATCCGACGCTCGGGACCGCCGCGGG
>JAAFHJ010000093.1:6127-12162 GCA_013298325.1 Myxococcales bacterium
ACCGGGACGTCGCCCTCGATCTCCCCGTCGGCCGCATCCCGGTGACCGCGCTCGGCGAAGATCGCCGCGAACTTCGCGCCCAGCTCGCGAGCTTCCGGCCGGCGCCGACCGACGCACAAATTACCGAAATGCTGGGGCTTTCGCCCGACGCGGTCCTCGAGGATCCCCGCTACGGCCGCCCGATGTGGTCGAACAACGGAACCGAGCAGCTCCTCGTTCCGCTTCGGTCCCTTGATGAACTCCGCGCGCTCCGGCCGTCGCTGGAGTTGCTCGCGCGCTTCGGGGCGAACACGAACGGCCGTGTCGGCGTCTATGTATTCGCGTTTGAAGGCGAATTCGCCATCACGAGCCGCTACTTTTGGGTGAACCAAGGGGAGCTCCGCGAGGACCCGGGGACCGGCTCCGCCGCCGCAAACGTGGGTGCTTGGCTTCGCGAGGCGGGGCACAGCGGCGTGTGGCAGATCACGCAGGGGCATGCCACCGGGCGATTGAACCACGTGCAGCTTCGTATCTCGCCGGAAGAGCGAGAGATTTTTGTGGCCGGTCGCGTCGTCTCCGTCGGTCGCGGCGCGCTGACGCTGCCCGCCTCCGTGGGCGTTTAGTCGTCGCTCGACCACTCGAAGAAGACGTCGGGGCCGCCGCCGCCGCGCGTTCCGCCGGTGAGCCCGACGCCGGCGCGCGTGCGTAGCCCGTGCACGAAGAGGTAGTCGATTTCGGCCTCCCAGCGGCTCTGGCCGGCCGTGAGAGGGCGCCCGGTGACGGCGACGCGCCCCTTGCCGCCGGCGATCGCCCGCTCGGCCTCGTAGCGTTCGAGGCGCCCGTAGGCGTTCGCGCGATCGTAGGGATCGGCCCAGGCGGCGACGCGGTCGAGGAAGATCATGTGGGGCATGTTCACCGTGAGGAAGCTCAGGATGAGCACGCCATCAAGTTGCGGAAATTGCGCCGAATTTGAGGCGGGGAGATCCGGTTCTGTGTGGAAGCGGGGGCGCCCCTGGTTGTGCATCGCGAGGGTGTCCCAGAGGGCGCCTGGGCTCCCGGCGCCGCCGAGGACGATCGTCTGTTTGCCAGGGGGGCCGAAGAGGTGGACGGTGACCGCATCTCCGCCGCTCGCCTGAGAAATATCGCGGAGGGCCGACGGCCGGAGCGGGCGCGCGAAGAGGAAATCGAGGTTCCCGCCCGGGTGGGCGTCGTCGAAGGTGATGGCGCCGTGGACGAGCGGATGGCGGACGCCGCCGATGGAGATCGCACCGTTGTCGACGCCGAGGACGCCGCGGACCGATTTTTCCGTCGGCCGCACACGAACCGCCACTGCGCCGGAGGGCTCCAGGGCGATCGGAAACTGGTAGAAACGCGCCCCTTTGGCGACGGTGACGTCGAGATCGAAGCCGGCGTCGGTCGGCTTCCCGGTCGGCTTTTCCGGCTTTTCGGGCGTCGCAACCGGCGTTGGCGGCGGGGCAGGAACGGGAACCGGAAGCTTGCCGAGGGCGGTCCCGCTGGCGAGCTCGATCACGTCGCCGACCTGGAATTTCTCCGGTTGATGGGCCTTGTCGAAGCGATTTTCGACGGCGACGTCGAGGCGCTGAACAGCGACCTGGAACTTCGGAACCAGGCCGCGGAGATCGGCCTCGCCGTGGGCGGTCAGGCTCGCGACGCCGCGCGGTGCGTCGGGGAGGCCGAGGCCGTCCGTTCCGAAGAGGAGCCACTTTTCTGCAGCAAGATCGAGGGTTCCACCCGTCGGTCGGAGATCGGTCCAGGTGAGGTTCCCGTGGGCGGTGAGCGTGCGGCCTTGCGGTGTGGCGACTTCGCGGTCCCGTTCGACGGCGGAGAGCCGTTCGAGGCGAAGCGCCTCCGGGGTGGCGACGAGGGCGAGGGTGATCTCGTCGTAGGCGCGCGTGCGGACCACGTCGCTGCCCGGGCGGGTGGGGAGCGCGAGGCGGCCGCCGGTGAGGGCGAGGGTTCCGGTGAGCGTCGGATGGAGGACCGTCGGCGAAGGTGCGGGTGGGAGTTCCGCCTGGAAGGTGAGCGCGCCGTCGAGGGTGCCGCTCGCGGTCGCGCCAGCGAGCATTCCGCGGAAAGCGGGAAGGAATTCAGCGATTTCCGCGTGGTCTGCCCGAAACGTGCCGGTGAGCGTGCGGCCCTTCGAGCTCTCCCGGGGGGCGCTCACGTCGACGGTGATCTTCGATCCCAAGGTCCCTTTGGCGCGGAGGTCGTCGGCATCGGCGTCGACGGTCAGCGCCGCCCGTCCGGCGGTCACGTCCCCGTGCAAAAGGGGCGTGGCGACAGTACCAGTCACCAGGAATTTCCCTGCAAGGTCGCCGCTCAGGCCTTCGAGAGCCGGGGCGAACGGCGCGAAAGCGGCGAGGGGGCGCGCCGGGAGTTCGACGGTCGCCGCCAGCGGAGCAGACGTCGCCCGCGCACGAAGCTCGGCGGGGGCGCTCCGGAGCGCTGTGACGAGGCCCAAACCGCCTAGACCGATGGTCCCCCCGACAGCAAGCCATTGCGTTTGTTGCAGTTCTTTGGTGGGGGGCCGTCCGTTCGCGACCGCCAGCGTCGCGAGAGACGGCGGGCCCACAAAGACAGGTGCCGCGGCGGCGGTGAACGAAAGTGCCTTGTCGCCGAGGGTCACGTCGACGGACGCGCGGCCGGCCCCGGCGGCCTCGGGGAGCGGAAGCTCGGAGGTCTCTGCGTGAATCTTCCCGCGGGCGTCGCGAAGGTCGCCGGCGAGTTCTGCGTGGACGGAGCCATGGAGCGGTTCGCGCCCCGTTGAAGTGGCCCCGCCGTCTCTTGCGACGCCGCTCGCGGCGTCGACGCGTGCCGTCCAGGAAAGGCCTGCCAGCGACCGGGTCACGAACGGCGAATGGGGAAGAGAAACGACAACTTCCGCCTCGCCGGACGCTGGAGCGTCGCCCTCGGTGCGGACGGTCGTCGTGAGCGTCACCCCGCGACCTGCCGGCGCGAGGACGGCGGTCAGCGTGGTGTCCAAATCTTTGAATTTGTTTGCGTGTGCGCGGACGGTTAGCCGCCCTTCTGGGCGCGCTGGGGTGCCGGTGATTCGAAGATCGAGGGCGGCCGTTCCGTCGAGGGCCGGGGGGAGCACCGTCTCGGGGACGGCGAGGGTGACCGCAAGGCGCCCGTTTGGGTCGAGGCCGCGAAGCGCCGGGAGCAGCGGAATCGAGGCGTTGCCGTGGGAAAAATCTCCATCAAATGCAAGGCTTGCGCCGCCGGGGCGGAGGCTCCCGCGGATCGTTTCGTGGCGTTCGCCGACGGTCACGCGGAGGTCGACCGCGCCGGTCGGCGCCGTCGTCGTCCCGCCCACCGTCACCGTTCCGCTCACCGTGCCGGCCTTCGCGCCGAGGCGCGGCGCGAGCGCGGCGAGCGGCACGTGGTTTAGCGTCACGTGGCCATCGAGGCCGAGGTCGGGCGTGGTTCCGGGCCCCTTCGGGACGGTGCCGGTGATGTGAAGTTCGAGATCGCCCCGTTCCGACGGAGTCGCCGGGCGGAGCCGCAAAAGGCCGACGGGGAGCTTCGCCTTCACCGGGATGCCGGCGGCCCGGAGCGCATCCAATGTCGTGCCGACGTCGCCGGAGGTGGCGAGCGTGAGGTCGACGGTGCGGTCGGCGGGGACGACGGTGCCGCGGACCGAGACCTCCTGGCCGAGCGCCTTCGCGGTGAGCGCTTCGACGGTCAGCGTGCCTTCGGCGAAGCGCCCCTTCGCGGCGAGGCTCTCCAGGGCAACCCCTCGGAAGTGCCCGTTTTCGCCGTGAATTTCAAAGTCGCCGGTCACGTCGGCCGGCGTCAACGGCGAGGTTCGGTCCCCTGGACGTCGCTTCCCGTGGGCGACGACGGTCAAGCGCTCCAGCGTCGTCGGCGGGAGGAGGACGCCGGCGCCGAAGAGCTTGGTGCTGTCGAAGTTGGTGACGGTCGCCGTCACGTCGCCGCCGTCGAGGCCGAACTGCCCCTTGAGCGTCGCCGTCGCGCCGCCGCTCTTTGCGGTGCCGTTGAAGGTCGTCGCCTCCGGCGGGCCGGCAAGCTGGGCGGTGATTTCGACGTCGCTCGCGAGGATTTCGCGACCGACGATCGCGTTCACGCGGCTGGCATCGACGTGGAGCCCGAGGAGATCGCCATGGCGTTCGCGCCTGAGCGGATCGGCCGGCCCACCGTCTCCGACGCCATTCGCAAAACGGACGGCGTCGAGGGAGACGATCCCGGTCACGAGCGCGCCGACGTTCGCCCCGAGGAGGCCCGCCTCACTCGGGCCGAGGTCGAAGGTCGATTTCCCAAGAGAAATCGGGAGCGTATGCGAGATGCCCCGCGTGAGGGTGGCCGTCGCCGTGAGCGGGAGGAGGGTGAACGCCCCCTTTCCAGCGCGCGTGTGAACTTCAAAGCCGCCGCGGAGGTCGGTGAGCGCGACCTGGGTGACCTGCGTGACCGGTTCGTTCGCCGTTCGCCCCTCGAGGACGACGCCCCCCTTCAGCGACGAAGCGACGAAATCGACCGTTTTTTCCGCAGGATCGAGATCGATCGACCCCTCGATCCCGAGGTCGCGAACGGTCGCCGAGCCGGCGCCCTCTTTTCGCGCGACGACGCTGGCATCTTCGACCCGCAGGGCGCCGACGTGGAGGGGGCGGCCCGGCTTGGCGGTCGCTGTCGGGGCGGTTTCCCGGGCGGGGAAGAGGCGCTGGAGGTTGGTCCGCCCGTCCTCGCCGCGGGCGACGGTGACCGCAAGATGGCGTAAGGTAATGCTTTTGAAGGAATTTTTCCCACGGAGCAGGGCGCCCCACTCGGGGATGATCTCGAGCTCGGGGAGGGTGATCGCGTCGACCCCGTCGCGGCCGGTGAGGCGCACGTCGCGGACGGTGATCGTCCCGCCGAGGCGGTAGTCGAGAGCTCCGATGGCGACGGTGCCGTCGACCCGCTCGGCGAGCTTGGCGACGAGGACGCCTTTCACGCGGGATTTCCCCCAGCCGGTGTGGAGGAGGGCGACGGCGACGACGAGCGCCGTCAACGGCACGCCGACGACGAGCGTGAGGGCCCGGCGCCATCGTTTCCGCGGAGCGGCCATCAGAAGGCCTCCCCGATGCGGAAAAACACGCGCACGGGGGCGTCGTGGAGACCGGGGACGTCGCCGTTACGCAACACCGACCAGGCGACGTCGACGGCGGCCGGGAGGTACCAGAGACGCAGGCGAAGACCGGTCCCGATGGCGGCGCTGGCGCCGGTTGCGAAGGGGTCGAAGCTCGCGGAAGCGCCGCCAAAATCGCCGAAGAGCACGGCGCCGATCTGCTCGCGCGGAGGCAGGTAGCGGAGCTCGACGCTCGTCTCGACGAGGCTCAGGCCGCCGACCGGGATCGTGCCACGATCGCCCGCTTGGGCGCGCGGCGCGAGCGATTGCTGGCCGTAGGCGCGGAGGCCGTAGGCGCCGCCGCCGAAGAGCCGCGCGGTGAGCGGGACGCCATCGCCGTCGGGCAAGAGGGACCACTCCCCCTGGGCGCGGAAGGCGATCGCCGACTTTTTGCTGATGGGGACAAACAGGCGGGCGTCCGGCGCGACGTTCAGGAAACGGTGGGTCGCGAGGGGGCCGCCCGGCGCGTAGCGGCCGCGGAGGGCGAGGAGGTGGCCGGTGGTCGCTTCGACGGGGTTGTCGCGCGTGTCCCAGACAATGGAGCTCTGGAGCTCGGCGCCGCCGCTCGTGGGGCGCTCGGTCAAGCGGAACTGTTCGCGATCATTGGCGGAAAATGGTCCGAAATCGACGGCGCGATTGAAGGTGCCGAGGAGATCGGCGTCGACGAAGAGGCCGGGGGCGAGCGTCGACCGGACGCCGGGACCGACCTCGACGTGATGCAGGTAGGACCCCGGGTAGAGGTCCCCTCGGTAGCGGGCCGAGAGCCGGAGATCGCCGGTGCGGCCGAAGGTTCCCGGGTGCACCGAGCGGACGAGCGCGTCGCCGTAGAAGCCGGAAGGGGCGCTGTTTCCTGGGCTTTTCCCGAAGATAACGCCGCGACCGACGCGCCCCTCGACGACAAGATGCTGGAGGG
>JAAFHJ010000095.1:0-3366 GCA_013298325.1 Myxococcales bacterium
CGCCCGACGTCGCCGGCGACGAAACGACCGCCGACAGCCCGACGACCTCCTGGGCGGTCGCCCCGGAAACAAACGAATCAAGCGCCTCGCGGGTCGTGACGAGCGCGGGAATGTGCGCTTTTTCAATCTCTTGCTCAGACGCCGACGCGCGCGCCCCCGTCGATGGGGGCCCCGGCACGCCCTTCCCCTTCGGCGCCGTTCCGCGCCCGCCGAAGGTTTCGGCGAGCCGCGTGAATTCAAGCTCTTCGAAGAGGGTGCGGAGGGCGTCGATGCGCGGGTCGTCGTCCCCTTCCGCGCGGGTCGGCAGCGCCTTGAATGCGACCGATTCCGGCGTAAATGCGGGCATTTCCGGCGGCGTGAGCGTCACCAGCGTCCGCGAAAGGCGGGCGTCGCCTTCGTGGTTCTGGAGCGCCTCTTTGAGCTTCGCGCGTTTGATGGCGGCGAGGTTCGTGTAGACGCCGTCGAGGGTGCCGTAGGCGGTGAGGAGGTCGGCGGCCGTCTTCGGACCGACGCTCGGAACCCCAGGGACGTTGTCCGAGCTGTCTCCCGTCAATGCGAGCAGATCGCCCAACACGCTCGGCTTCACACCAAACTTCTCGGTCACTTCCTCGGCGCCGTACACCTTGTCGCGCATCGTGTCCCACAGGAGAACGCGGGCGTCGTCGTCGCGGACGAGCTGCATCAAGTCTTTGTCGGCGCTCGCGACAACCACGCGCATTCCGGCGGCAATTGCGTCGCGCGTGAGACCGGCGACCAGGTCGTCGGCTTCGAAGCCATCGGCCTGAAAGACCGGCATCCCCCAGGCGCGGACGAGCTGCTCGCAGCGGACCATTTGCTCTTTGAGATCGACGGGGGCCGGCGGTCGATTCGCTTTGTAACGCTCGTCGATCGTCTTTCGAAAACTCCCCGTCCGCGAGTCCATGGCGACGGCGATCCGCGCCGGTTTTCGGGCCGCGACGATGCGCTGAAGCATGTTTGCCGTCCCCATCACCGCGTGGGTCGCCTCCCCCTTGCTGTTCGTGAGCGGCGCGATGGCGTGGTAGGCGCGGAAGACGTAGCCGGAGAGGTCGACGATATAGAGGACGTCGTCGGAGCCAGGGGCGGGGAGCTGGGCGGCCATGCGCCGTCCTTACCGCGATTTCCGGATTTGTGGCGGGCGTGACGGACGGCTGACACACCTCGACGTCGGTTTTCGCTAGGAACGCCCCCCATGTCGAAGCGCCCATTCGATCCGGCTACCGCGGTCCTCGGCCTCTATTCTTACGCGGAATTCGCGACCCTTGTTGGCGTGTTCCTGCCGCTCATGCGGCGCGCCTACTACGCCCATCGCGACGATCCGACGCAGCGCGTCCCCGGGCAATGGATGCGCCGCTTCGGGCGGACCGCCTCCAAGCTCTCGCCGATCTGGCGCTTTTCCGTCGAAGGGGAAGCGCCGAAAGACATCGCAACAAAGGCGTATGTCGTCGTCGCAAACCATGAGTCTACCGCCGATCCCTTCCTGCTTACCTACCTCCCCTGGGACATGCGCTGGGTCGCCAAAGAGGAGCTGTTCAAGCTCCCGGTCCTCGGGAAAATGATGAAGTACGGGGGGGATATTCCGCTCCGTCGCGGCGAAAAAGGGAGCGTCGTCGAAATGCTCGCCGAGTGCCGACGGACCCTCGATCACGGCCTCAGCATCATGATGTTCCCGGAAGGGACGCGCTCCAAAGACGGAGATCTCCTCCCCTTTAAAGCGGGGGCCTTCTCCTTGGCCATCGAGGCCGGAGTGCCGATTCTGCCATTGGCAATTTCGGGGACGCGCGATTGTCGCCCGAAGGGCTCGAAGTGGTTCGGCAAGGCGCGCGCGATTGTGAAAGTGCTCGCGCCGATCGAAACGAAGGGCCTCACGGTTGCCGACGCCCAGGCGCTCGCCGACCGCACGCGGGCGACCATCGCCGACGCGCTCCCCGATCTTCGCACGCGAACCGGCATTCGATGACAGGTCGCCGGCGGAGACAAACGCGCCATGGTTGCAGGGAGAAAGCACCTCCCGCGGGGCGGTTCGGGTAGCAACGGAGAGGTTGTTTCAGTAGCTTCCCGCCCTCCCATGATTCGTTGCTTCCTCCGAGCGGTGCTCCCGCCGCCGCGTTCGTCGCTGTCTGAGGATGCCGTCGCCGTCTTTATGGCGGTCGAGGAGGAGGCCCGCGTTGTCGATGCGCGCAATGGCGTCACCCTTGAGGCGATCAGTGCGCGTACCCTGCTCGGAAGTCACGAAATTGTCGCCGCGCTCAAGGTCCTCGGAGACGCAGGAATGCTGCGTATTGAGGGGCCGGTCGACGAGCTCGACGTGGCCCCAGTCTCCGCCCTCCCCGACACGGTGCTTCCCGATTCTGCACCGATGACGGCGATGCCGATCACGCTGCCGCCCGAGACGGCGCTCGTGATGAGCAAGCTGCCGGAGACGGCGATGCCGGGGACGGCGCTCCCTTCGACAAGGGCGGTTCGTCACTTCGACGCCGCCGTAGCCGGCCAGGCCTCCGCGCTCTATCAGGTGGAGTTTGCCCATCTTTCCGTCGACGGGCGCGTGCGCGCAGCCCGGGAAGCCGATCTCGACTTTCTCGACGCACTGACGTTTGATCCGGCACTTCAGGTGCGCGATACGCTCCTGGAGCATCGCGGAATTCCCGAGCGTATTCTTGCGCGTCTTGTTGCGACGTATACGCCCGAGCAGGCCTGCATCCGTGCGAGACGGCCGCTCCCGGAGGCGACGAAAGCGGCATTGTCGTTGGCGGTTCGAAACTACTACCAGGCGGCGGTCTCCGACGAGCGCTATCGGTTCTTGGTCGCCACCGACGGGAGCGCTCTCCCCCTGCTTGCCGGGATCCCGTTTGACGTCGCCACGACGCAGCGCCTCGTCGCCGACAACGCGCTTTCGCCGCCGCTCGTCCGTGCGCTGGCCGACTTTGCCGGTTCGCCGCCGAGCTTGGTGACCTTCCTCGCCGGCCTCCCGCTCGCGCGGACGCAACCGACGGTCCGCGACGCGCTGTTGGCCCACCCGAACCTATCGCCGTCCCGGAAGCGCGCCCTCGCCGACGGGCTCTAGAGAAGCGTTTTGAGGTAGAGCGCTTCGACTTTGGCGCGGGCCCACGGCGTCCGCCGGAGGAACGTCAAACTCGATTTGATGCTCGGTTCAAACTGGAAACAGCGGACCGGGATCTCGGCGGCGAGCGCCTCAAAGCCATATTTTTCGACGAGCCGGGTGACGATCATCTCCAGCGTAACGCCGTGCATCGGATCGCTCATTGGGGCCTTGCCTTCTTTGCTGCGAGGAGCGCGTGAATCCACCGGTGTACATCGGGCCAGAGGGTCGCGCCGGGGCCGGGGCGG
>JAAFHJ010000095.1:3376-11965 GCA_013298325.1 Myxococcales bacterium
ATGTGGCCGCAGGCGCCGATGGCCGCCTCCGCGATGCGCAACTCAATGGACGCACTCGCGTAGCCCTGAAGGAGCGTCGCCGCAGAAATCGGGGTGGCCCAGCGATCGTCGACTGCATTGACGGCGACGATCGGGCGGTCGAGTCGCGCAACGCGCTCGGTGAACGTCGCCGTCGGATCGTCGAAGAAATAGCGTTTGTAGGAGGTCCACCGCTTCCATTGATGGAAGACGCCGGCCGGTAGGTCTTCCCCGAGACCGACGTAGCGCCCCGGCAGGTAGCCGAAGCGGGCAAGGAGCAGCGGACCGACCGCGTTCCACAGGGCGAGCACTTTCGGCTGCTCGGAGAGCGGCATCGCGGCGTGGTGGCCGGTCCCGGTCCCAAAGAGGTAGGCGCCGAGCGTTTGTTGCGCCGACGGAGCCATTCCAAAGGCGTGCCCGCCGAAGCTATGGCCGACGACCGCCGTCTCCCCGCCGGCCGCTTTGCTCCATTGAAGGATCGCTTCGAAGTCGACTTCGCCCCACTGAAGGAAGCTCGTCTCAAAGCTCCGTAGCGCCCCCGCCGGCCTTGAAGCGCCGATGCCGCGGTAGTCGAAGGTGACGACCTCGTGCCCCTGACTCGCGAGAAAGTCGGCGAATTTCCGGTAGTAGCGCTGCGGGGTCCCCGTCGCCGCGGCGATGACCACGCGTGCCCCGGAGGGGACGGTGCCGGCGGGTGGGCGATAGAGGGTGGCGCCGAGGTCGTAGCCGTCGGCGGCGTTCACACGAAATTCATCCGGCATAGCAGGGGCGGTTGTCTAGTCGCTCTTTGGCGCCGCGATCCATCGAGAAGCGCGCCTTCGGAGGTCATCGACGCGCCTCGGGAGGTCTTCGACGCGCCGCGGGAAGGTTATCGACGCCTGTTTTGGGTCATCGACGCGCGTTTTCGGTCATCGACGCGCCTCGGAAGGTCATCGACGCGTGTCGGAAGGTCATCGACGCGTGTTTTGGGTCATCGACGCGCGTCGATCGCCCCTTTCGGCACGTCGATGGGCCGATGGGGCGCGTCGCACGCTTCAGGTCGTCGGCGTGACGTCGACCAGGAGCGGCGTTGCGCCGAGGCCGTGGACGGCGCCAAGTCCGAAGGGGAGCCGGTCGTTCTTCTGGAGCGCGGCGCGGAGGGGCACCCACTTCGCCTGGACCTCTTTCGGCTCGCGACGGCCGACAAACACAAGCGCTGCAAGGACTTCCGCGTAGTCGGCGGCAAGGAGCGCGAGGAGGAGGCGGCGGTCCCCTTCCCCGTTGGCCGAGGCAATCGCCTGCAAATCGGCGACGATTTCGCCGGCGGCGATGCGCGCTTCGGTGACGTCGCCGGGGCGGAAATTTCGGTCGCCACCGAGGAGCGCTTCGTGGGCGTCGCAGAGCGAGGCGTAGCGGGAGAGGTCCGACGCGAGGTCGAGGGGGCCGGAGCCGCTACGAATTTCTGCAAGTTCTGCCGATGCTTGCGGGTCGTCGGCCAGGTGGTACTCGAGGACCTTCTGGAGGCGCGCCTTGATCGCCTCCGCCTGGGCGAGCGTCTCCGGGCGGACGGTCACCGCGATCACGACCGGCGCCTCTTGGGCCTGGAGGGCGGCAGCGACCGCGGCGAGCCGGTCGACGACCGCCGCATCAAAGAGGCTCGCCGGCAGCGACGCCAACGCCTCCGCGCGGGCGGGCACGCGAGCCTGTTCCACAAGAAAAACAGCTGCTTGGGCGGCTCCGCGCGGATGGGCAACCAGCGCCCCATCAAGGCGCGTCGAGGCGGCGGCATGCAGTTCAAGGAAGGGGCGGAGCGTCGCGAGGGGATCCGTAGACATGGCGGCAGAAGACCGACGGGAAGGGGCCGAACGCAAGCGAAATCGGGAGACCTCAGCCCTCGAATTGGCGTCGGATGCTCAAGCAACAGATTGACAAGCCCTTGACGATTCATCGGCCGAGTCCTACCGAAAAAGGCTGCACCTTTTTTCGCGACAAGACCTATGTATCCTTTCGAACTCACAAAAGAATGCCTCGACGCCGCTGAGGGCAACTTGCCGGCGAAGCGTGCGCGGAGCCTCCGGGTCTTTCAGAACGAGTTCGTCGAGCGCTACCTCGCCCAGGCCCACCCGATCACGCCGGGGCTCTGGTTCGGCCCGGTGATCGGCGTCGGTCTCTGGCGCGGCGAGAATGCCTTCGGAGCCGGGAAGACGGCGGCGCTGTTTGCCGGCGGTGTGCTGCTCGTCTCGTTTGTCGAATACGCGCTCCACCGCTGGGGCTTCCACTTTGCGGCGAACACAAAAGCGGAACGTTTGCGGCTATTTCTGGCCCACGGCTACCACCACGCCTTCCCCGACGATCCGCGGCGCCTCGTGCTCCCGCCGCTGGCGATTTGGCCGGTGGCGGCGGTCCTGATCCCGCTCTGGTACGTCGTCTTTGGGCGCTTTTTCTGGCCGGTCCTCGCCGGATCGGCGACCGGCTACGTCGCCTACGACTGGGTCCACTACGCGACCCACCACTTCCGGCCACGGACGCCGCTAGGCAGGTGGCTGAAGCGCTACCACATGCTCCATCACCACGACCTCCCCGGGACGCGCTATGGGATCACCTCCCCGCTCTGGGATCTTGTCTTCGGGACGTACTTACCTACGACAAGTCTTGCGCGTCGCGAGCCGGCTACAGCCAAAAACCGCGTAAAAACCTGAGAATCCTGCGTCAAATGACGCGGCGCCTCCGACAATCCACTGCAACGATTTACAAGTCGGTGACAATTGGCGCGGATGTAGGTGCTTAGAAGTGGGGCATGCAGATCGCCCTGTGCGTCGCCTATTTCTCGGTCCTGCTCTTCCTGGCCACCTACGGCCTGCACCGGTCCCACCTGGTGTATACGTGCATCCGCAACGCGAAGAAGCTCGCCGCGCGTCGTGCCGCCCATAAGCAGCTCCCCGTCGGGGTGAGCGCGGGCGAGGTTCCCCATGTGACGATCCAGCTCCCGCTCTTCAACGAAGCGACCGTCGCCGAGCGCCTGCTCGCCCACGCTTCGAAGATCGATTACCCGCGGGAGAAGCTTGAGATCCAGGTCCTCGACGACTCGACGGACGAGACCCGCTTCCTCCTCCGGAACGCGGTCGACCGCCTCCGCGAGACCGGCCTCGACATCGTCTATATCCACCGCGTCGACCGCACCGGCTACAAGGCCGGCGCCCTCGACCACGGCCTCAAGATGGCCAAAGGGGAGCTCATCGCCGTCTTCGACGCCGACTTCCTCCCGACGGAGACCTTCCTCCGCGACCTCGTCCCCCACTTCTCCGATCCGAAAATCGGAATGGTTCAGGCTCGTTGGGGCCACTTGAACCGCAACGCGTCGCTGCTCACCCGCACGCAGGCGCTCATGCTCGACGGCCACCACCTCGTGGAAAACCGCGCCCGCTCGTCGGCCGGCTGGCTCTTCAACTTCTCGGGCACCGGCGGCATGTGGCGTCGCCAGGCGATCGCCGACGCCGGCGGCTGGGAGCACGACACGCTCACGGAAGACCTCGACCTCAGCTACCGCGCTCAGCTCGCCGGCTGGAAGTTCATCTACCGAGAAGACGTCGTCACCCCCGCCGAGCTCCCGGAAGACGTCAGCGCCCTCCGCGCCCAGCAGTACCGCTGGGCCAAGGGGACGGTTCAGACCTCCCGCAAGCTCCTCAAGCGCGTCCTCACGACGAAGGGCCTCTCGGTCGGCCAGCGCGTGGAAGCCTACTTCCACCTGACGCCCCACTTCGCCTACCCGCTCATGGTCGTCCTCTCGGTGCTCCTCCTCCCGGCGCTCATCCTGATGCCGGCGACCGACCCGAAGATGATGGTCCTCATCGACCTCCCGCTCTGCATCGGCACCACCGGCTCCCTCGCCGCCTTCTACATGATGGCCGAGTCGGCCCAGGGCCGCAGCCGCTGGGGCGCCGTCAAGCAGCTCCCCGCCCTCCTCGCCCTCGGCGCCGGCCTCGCGCCGCACCTTTCGAAGGCGGTCTTCGAAGGCCTCAGCCACATGGCCGGTGAGTTCGTCCGCACGCCGAAGGCCGGCTCCGGCAAGGCCCACCGCTACATGGCCCGCGCCGACATCCCCTTCACCGAGATCGCCCTCTGCGCCATCTCCGCCGCGAGCACCATCGCCGCCGTCCAGACCGGCCACTGGTTCGCGACCCCCTTCGCGATGCTCTTCACCTTCGGCTACGGCTACGTCGCCGCCCTCGTCATCAGCGAGCAGGCGACCCGCCGCAAGGCGGCCCTCGAAGGGCAGATCGTCTCGACGAGCATCACGCCGCCGGCACCGACCGAGTCGGTCAGCGACCTCGCCGCCTGAGCCCCGAAACCGGCTCCAGCAACCTCGGACGCGCAAGCTTCCGAGGTTGTTTTCGTTTGTGCGTGCGCGCCCCCAACCGGCACCGCTGCCCGTGAGTTCGCTGGCGGACGCGCAGCGCGCAGGGGGCCCGAAAAAAAGTCGCAGGCGGCGCCGCCGGCACAACGTCGCTAACTGGCAACCGTCCTTGGAATTTCCTGGCCGCGTGCCGCACGCGTCGCGGGGATGTCGCATCTTGCCACAGCGACAAATTTCCACGTGGCGCTAAGGTCCAAAAGCCTTCCTGCACTGGGGCGGGGGCCGCGGAGTCCGACCGCGCCCCCGTCCGCGTTTTCATTCTCGTCCAGTCGGTCTGCGCGAACCAGCCGAACGCGCTCGCCGCAACCCTCTGATCTTGCAGAGGTTTCCAATAAATGCGCCCCTTCGTACGCCCCCTTGCGAGAGGGCCGGCGGCGAGAAACGCATTTCGTTGCTTTTTGTGGATACAGCCGGCCGCAACCCACGATAGAGTTAAGACTTTCGGGACGGACCCCGAAATCTCCTTCCGCTCGCGGAAGGCGCGCAGACCCCCCATCGCAGGAACGGCCGATGACGAAAGCGGAGATTGTACAGGCGCTCTACGATCGCGTAGGCGGATTTTCAAAGAAGGAATCGGCGGATCTCGTCGACCTCGTCTTCGAAATGATGAAGGAAACCCTTGGCGGAGGCGAGAACATCAAGGTCTCGGGCTTCGGTAACTTCGTGCTGCGCGACAAGCGCCAGCGCACCGGGCGCAACCCGCGCACGGGCGACCCGATGGAGATTCGGGAACGTCGCGTTCTTACCTTTAAGCGGAGCAACAAGCTCCGTGGCATCCTGAACCCGGCGCGCAAGGCCGGATGACTGGGGTTGCGGTGGCTCGGGAATCGACGGGGAGCTCAGGCTCGGCGATGCCGGCATCAGCAGGTGTTCGTTCGCCCGGAGGCGCTGTAGGCGCTGCGGGGACGACGAGCACGAATGCGGATGCGGGGCGCGCAGAACCAGCCCCTCCGACGATCCCCGGAACCACCGCGACTTCGTCGGCCCCCCTGACGAAGCGGTATTTCCGCATCGGCGAGGTGGCACGAATCGTCGGTGTAGAGGCCCACGTGCTCCGCTACTGGGAGCGCGAGTTTCGTCAGATTCGTCCGGAGAAATCGCAACGGGGGCAACGCGTCTATTCGCGGGCCGACGTCGGAAAACTTCAGTCGATTCGCGAGCTCCTCTACACGCAAGGCTTTACGATTGCTGGCGCGAAGAAGCGCCTATCGGTGCCGAGCGAAGAGCCGGTGCCCACGACGGAGAGCGCGACCGATGCGGCCGCCCCGTCGCCGGAAGCGTACGTCCACGCAAGCGAAAGCGCGTCGGTGCGACCGGCCCCCCTTGAAGTGGCCCCGCCGTCTGTCGCCACGCCGTCGCCGGCGATCCTCGCCGAGGCCGATGATGCGGTCGTCTCCGTCCGGCATGCCGCGCTCCTTGCACGCCCGGTCAAGGCACCGCCGCGAATTTCGGAAGGGGCGCGAAGGGAACTGTGCCGCGCTTGCCGCGTTTGTGACGGCGGCACCGACGGTCGCATTTGCCGGTAGCGCCGCGGAGGGCGACGGGAAAAAGCCGGTCGATCCCCCCGCGAAAGCCGAAGAATCCAAGGCGGAGAAGGCGCCGGAACCGGCCCTCGCGGAAGCGAAAGACGACGCCAAGGCCGAAGCGGCCGAAAAAGCGGCGGCCAAACGCTCGAAGCCCTGGGACGCAAACCCGGTGGGGCGCGATCCCGGCCAGGTGTTCAGCGAAGACTGGTGGAGCCACACGCGCCCAGTCATTGAACTTCATGGCTATTTCCGGACGCGCGGCGAGCTCTTTCACAACTTCGCCCTCGGTCGCCACAACAGCCCGACCGACGCCCAGAACCTCTGGCCCCAGCCGCTCGACCACAGCTACGTCGACGAAAAGGGGGTCACCCGCACGGTGAACCTCTGCGACAGCAACGGGAAGCTCGCCGCCTGCGAAGACAAATCGCAAGCGAGCGCGAACATGCGCCTGCGCCTTGAGCCGGAACTCCATATTTCCGACAACTTGCGCGTGATGGCCCAGATCGATGCCCTCGATAACTTGGTCCTCGGGTCGACGCCGAACAGCTACGGCCTCGGCGTCGGCGGCAAGTACGTGCCGAATCCCTACGCGCCGACGAGCGGCTTTTCCGACACGCAAGGCCCCCCGACGGCCGGCGTGAACAGCTACCGGAACAGCATCGACGTGAAGCGCGCCTGGGCCGAATACACGACGCCGGTCGGCCAGCTCCGCTTCGGCCGGATGCCGACCCACTGGGGTCTCGGCATGGTCTGGAACGCCGGCGCCGGCATCGACCAGGACTGGCAGAGCAACAACGACCGCATCATGTTCACGAGCGGTGTGCGCTCCCTCGACCTCTTTTTCGGGGGATCTTGGGACTTTGTCGGCACCGGCCCGACGAGCGCCGACGCCTACTCGGTCTACGGCGGCCAGCCCTACAACCTCGCGAACCGGACGAACGTCGGCCAGTGGAACCTCTTCGTCGCGAAGAAGGCGTCCCCGGACGTCGAGCGGCTCCGCCTGGCGAAGGGGAACATCGTCATCAATGGCGGCCTCTTCAACACGCTCCGCACCCAGGAGCTCGACGTCGCCACCAACTCGACGCCGCTGACCTTCCAGAGCACCGCCGCCGACAATGGCCTCGAACATCGCGGGCTTACGCAGGCGATGCACGACGCGTGGTTCCAGCTCCTCTACAAGAAGTTCCGTCTTGAGGCGGAAGGGGCGCTCGTCTACGGGAACGTCGCGAGCACGCCGCTCCGCACGGATCTCACCGACAAGACCTCGATCTTGCAGGGCGGTTTCGCCCTCGAGAGCGACTACCGCGCCATGGAAGACAAGCTGAAGATCGGCTTCGGCGGCGGCTGGGCGAGCGGCGATCCCTGGTCGAATTCCCTCGTCCCCGGCCCGAACGGCACGAAATCCGGCTTCCAGGACTCGCTCAACGGCGGCAAAGGGCCGCTCTCGACGTTCCGGTTTAACCCGGCCTACAACGTCGACCTCATCCTCCACCGCCGGCTGTTGAACCGCGTTCAGGGGACCTACTACTTCCGTCCGAGCGTCGACTACGACTTCGTCCGCAACCCGAACGGCCAGCGCATCGGCGGCGGCGCGGCGGCGATCTGGACCCGTTCAAGCCAGTACGTGCAAGCCCCCGGGAATGCACGCGATCTCGGCGTCGAGCTCGACTTCCAGCTCTACTACCAGGCGAAGGACGGCACCCTGAACGACGATCCGAAGAAGCTCGGCGGCTTCTACGCGATGCTCCAGTACGGCGCCCTCTTCCCGCTCGGCGGCCTCGACTACGTGAAGGGGGACCTCCAGAACGTCTCCGACTCGTCGACGAGCATCGCGCAGACGGTCCGCCTCCACCTCGGCGTCGTGTACTGAGCCCCACGACACGCGCAAAAAGCCCCGCGACGCTGCCTCTGGCGCGTCCCGGGGCTTTTCTTTGGAAGGTTCAGGCTAGGCGCTCACCAGACGTCGCCGCAATCGTCCTCCGTAGACCCCTAGGCCGCCGTTGCGAGGATGGTGAGCACCCCTTCGAGGAGCGCGCTCGCTTGCGCCGCCGTCGGGATCCCGGCGCGTGTGGCGACGGTTTTCCCCGGTTCTACGGCGATTTCTCGGCGGAGTTCTGCAAGGGCGGCGTCGTAGGCGGCATCGAGGCGTTTGTCGGCGGCGCCGTCGAGCGTTGCCACCGCCCAGGCGTCGATGGCCCAGGAGAGCTCGGCGTGGGCCGCTTCGTCGCGGGCGATCGGTGGCGGTGGCACAAAGCGTCCCCTCGCCGCCCAGCGAGGCGCGCCCGCTCCTCACGGCGAAGGCGTCGAAACGGACGCCGACCGTGCGTAGCGCCAGGTCAAGACCGGCGGGAGTTCGGTCGGCTTCGCAAATTTCCTGGGTAAACCCATCGGTGGCGACGCCAGGTGCCGGCGCCTCCGCGGCGCAGGCAACGAGGCCAAGAGAAAGAACAACGGGGGCAGGACGGCGCAAGAGCCAGGGGTAGATCGACATCTCCGCTCCCGGGCAACAGACGTGCCACCGACGCCGCGCGGCGAATCGCTCTTTTCTCTGCGTTCTTCAAGGGTTACGCGGTTCTGCCGGTGTGCCAGAGCGGGCCGCCGCGCGCCGGGGACCGATCTGACACACCGTTCGGCTCACCAGGCGTCGCCGCA
>JAAFHJ010000096.1 GCA_013298325.1 Myxococcales bacterium
CGGCTTCGCCGCAGCTCCCCCCGAATGCCTCGCCACGCCGCAACCGCCGGAGGACGCTGGCGCCTGCCCGAAGCCGGTCGCCGGCGCTCCGGCCCTCCTCCTCAAGATGACGCCTCTGCCGGGGGAGGCGATTTTCGCCGTCACGAGCAAGTACGCGTACGTCATCAGTAAATTGGAGAGCTTTCGTTTCCCACGCGCGCTGATCAGCAACGTAAATGACGGCTCCGTCCTCCCGGAATGTGCGAAAGAACGGCTCCCGATCCTCACCTCAACGCGGGAAAATATTGCGCTTCTGAATGGCGCTTTGTGTGTAGCGGGGGCGTCCGGCATCGACTGCTACCTCGACGCCCGCGACGTCGGCGCACCGGTCCGCGTCGCCCCGAAGCTTGCAGCGGGGATGAGAGCTTTCGGCATTTCAGGGATGGGGGACCGCCTGGCCATCGCCGTCGGCGCTTCTGCCGATACCACGCCATCCGATGCGCTCGTCGGCCCCCCCGAAGGGCCATTCACCACCCCCGCCGGCGCATTTACTCCTTGGACAACCAGCGGAAACTATTGGCGTTACTTTGATGGCGGTCTCGTCACCGTCGGCGCTGAGCGCGGGCAAAACCGAACGGCGCGGCAGCTCGACGCGAAGGGGTGGGCCCGCGAGGTGGTCATCGACGACAGGGCCTCGTCGCCCGCTTTTGATGACCTTCTTCTCATCCAGGTTTCGCCGAGCCGGCTGGCCGGGCGGCGGGCCAAAGTAGTCTTGACGGCCGACACGACGAATTTCGAAAACTTGGCCGACCTCCCCGACATTCAAGCGTCGGCGTTTGCGCTCTTCGACAGTGAGCCCCGCGTGGCGCTGCGCCGGAAGGTGGTGCCTCCCAACGCCTTCGACCGCATCTATCGCATGGAAGCGGTCGCCAGCGACAACGCGACACAGTTCGATCTCCGCGCCCGATTGGCGTGGCTTCGGTGGACCGTCGACAGGCAACTTGGCATCCTCGGCACGCGCGACTGCGCCGACGACACCCACCTGTTCGCTACAATTGTTAACTTCTGACACGACCGCTCCCGCTTGCCTTGTCGCGTCAACCGCGTAAGCGATGAAAATGCGTCGTCTTCTCGCCTCTCTTGCGGCCCTTGCCACCCTGATCCCGGCCGTCGCCCATGCGACGAGCAACTTCCCCGAAATCGTGAAGCGAGAGACCGGCGCACCCGAACTCCCCTTTTGCGACCTTTGCCATGCGCAGGGGATCACCGGCCGCGGGACGGTCACGACGCCTTTCGGCGTGTATATGCGATCCCAGGGACTGGTTGCCAACCAATCGAATTCGCTTGTAAAAGCGCTCGCAGCCAACAAGGCGGCTGGGAGCGACGTCGACGGCGATGGCACCGGCGACTGGCAGGAGCTTTCCGTGGGCCGTGACCCGAACGAAGCCGACACCCCGCCGCCGCCCGTCGTCAAAGATGCCGGCACCGACGCGGGCGCTCAGGATGCAGGCCGGGCCGATGCCAGCACTGCCGATGCCGGTGAAATTGCCGAAGATCTGAGCAACGGGAACGCCTGTTCCCTCGCCCCCGGTTCCCCGGAAGGGGCGTTCGCCGCCGGAGCGGTCGCGGTTGCCGGTCTCGTCGCCCGACGGCGTTACCGACGCTAGCCACAAAAAGAGTCCACCAAACCCTTTTAAAGAGTTTGGTGGACTTTTACCTTTTTAAAAGCCACTGATATTCAAGTAAAATCTCAGCGCTCGTGTCCTCGATGTCCCGCGGGGTGCTTCGCGTGCAGTGCGTCCATTTCGTCCTTGGAGAGGATTCCGTCCTTGTCGGAGTCGGCGGCGATGAGGTCGACGCGGAACGGGGCAGGAAGGTCGGCCGGGAGTTCGGTGACTGCGACCTTCCCGTCTTGATTGGCGTCGAAGCGCTTCACAAAGCCCTCAAACGTCGGCTTCGGGTGGGCGGCTGCGAGTTCGTCCTTCGACAGGACGCCGTCCTTGTTGCTGTCGGCGGCCGCCAAGCGCTCGCGCATCGGTGCCGGGAGATCGCTCGGGAGTTCGGCGACGGTCACGGTGCCGTCCCCGTTCGCGTCGAGCTTCTTGAGGAAACCGCCGGGGCCCCCTTCAAAGTGCTTTGCGCCAACGTCGTGGTGGTGCCGGCCGTGTTCGTGGGCTTCATGCTTGGGGGGCGGAAGCGCCGCGAATTCCGCGCGCGTAACGGTGCCGTCCTTGTCGGTATCGGCGGAGGCGATCCGCTGGCGAACATGCTCGGGGAGGTCGCTCGGGAGCGTTGCGACCGGGATCTTCCCGTCACCGTCGGCATCGAGACGGGCGAAATGGGCCTCCTGGCGCTTCTGGTGGGCGGCGGCGAGTTCGCCCGAGGAGAGCACGCCGTCCTTGTCGTTGTCGGCGTCGGCGAGGTGCCCTCGCATCCGCTCGGGGAGTTCCGCGACCTGCAACTTCCCGTCTTTGTTGCTATCGAAGCGTTCCAAGAACGCCTGATCGCGCTCCTGAGCGCTGAGGGCAGTCCCAGAGGCCGCGAGCTGATCTTTCGGCGTTTCGCCGGTTCCCGAGCAGGCAACTGCGAGGAGGAAGAGCGGGGCGAGAGCAAAGCGTGCAGCGTTCATCGAGGTCTCCTGCGCACAACTGCGGACCGAGCATGAAGCCCGTTCCGGGTGCGCCGTTCGGCAAGCGCGGTGGTGCGCCGCCGTTCGGTGCAAAGACGAAAGGGCCATCCGAAAGCTTCCGCGTGTTTCCTTTCTTTACGGCGGGTTCTGGGAACTTTTCGGAGAGTGACGTCCCGGCGCGTCACGCCACGACCGAGAACTTCGCCCCCGACGGAAGTTCCTTGCTAGGGCTTGTGGGCGATGCCCGATCGCCAGCGGAAAGAGACGCTTGCCGCCGACGGGCGCGCCGGGACAGACCTGCCCGAAGAACGCCTCGGAAACTACCGACCACGGGTCCTCCTTGTTGACGACCAGCCAGAGAATCTCGTTGCACTTCGTGCAGTTGCAGAGACACTGGATGTCGACGCCGTCTGCGCGGAGTCGGGAATGGCGGCCCTGCGCGAACTCCTCCACTCCGATTTTGCGATTATCGTTCTCGATGTTCAAATGCCCGAACTCGACGGCTTCGAGACGGCCCAGTTGATCAAGTCGCGGGAACGGTCGCGGAACGTCCCGATTCTTTTCTTGACGGCGATCCATCGCGAGGAACGGTACGCCCTTCGCGCCTACGGACTCGGCGCTGCCGACTATGTGACCAAGCCGGTCGATGCGGAGGTCTTGCGCGCAAAGCTGAAGGCTTTCGTCGATCTCGATCGGGCGCGCGCGCAAATTTCATCGCAAGCCGAACGCCTCCGTGAGGTGGAAAGGGTCGCTTTTCGGCGCCGCGCCGATGCCCGTTTTCGCGCCCTGGCCGAGACGCTCCCGATTGTTCTCTTCACGGCAGATCGAAACGGAAATGTAACCTACGGGAATGAACGGTTTCGTGGAGCTCATCGCGATGACGACGGCGACGTTTCAGCGATAGCGTCGCCGGAAGATCAAGATGCATTGCGCGCTGGATTCGCAATTGCACTCTCGTCCAAAATACCGTTTGTTACCGACGTTCGTCTGCGAATTCCCCGCGCAAGCGACGAACCTGGTTTTCGAGATGCCGATGTCGAAGTCCGCTGGCATCAGCTCCAAATTGCCTGGATCCCGTCCGACGAAGAGACCGAGCACGAGGGGATGTTCGTCGGGAGCGCCCTCGACGTAGACGATCGGCGAAAAGCCGAGCAGGTGGTCGCCACACAGCGTGCTTGGCTCGAAGGTGAAGCACGCGGAACAGACCAATTTCTTGCGGTTCTTTCCCACGAACTTCGGACACCACTCAATGCAATGATTGGGTGGACAAAACTGCTTCGTGACGGTGCCCTTGATCCGGCAAAGGCGAAACGCGCGATCGCGATCGTCGAACGAAACGCGCGGGCACAGGCGCAGCTTGTGAGCGATCTTCTTGATGTTTCTCGGATCAAGAGCGGGAAGCTCCATCTCGATCGCACGGTCGTTGATCTTGCCGAAGTCGCCCTTGCAGTCGTCGATGACTTCCGACCGGGCGCCGGCGCACGCGACGTTCGTTTGCGGTTTATTCGCTCTGGCGAAGCGGAGCCCGTGCGTGTCGATGGTGACCGCGGACGACTCGCACAGGTGGTGACCAACCTCGTCGGAAATGCGATTAAGTTTGCAAAGAAGGGGGGCCTCGTCGTCGTCTCCTGTTCCCTCCACGGAGATCGCGCGCTCGTCTCTGTGAAGGACGACGGTCCCGGGATTGCGCCGGAGTTCCTACCCAATCTTTTCGATGCATTCCGCCAAGCCGATGGGTCGACAACACGGGCGACCGGAGGGCTCGGATTGGGGCTTTCGATCGTGAAGAGCCTCGTCTCTCTCCACGGCGGCGACGTGACCGTGAGTTCGCGGCCGGGGGCTGGATCTGTTTTTGAAGTCTCGCTGCCACGAGCCGCAAGTGCCGCAGAAACACGGGAAAAGCTCTCGACAACGCAAGATCTTCTCGATGCAGAAACTCTCGTCGGTCGCCTGATTCTTGTCGTCGATGACGATCCGGACGGGTGCGCGTTGACGACGCTGCTCCTCGCCCGCCACGGTGCTGAAGTTGTCTCGTTTGACAGCGTCGATGCTGCGCTCCGTGCAGTCACCGCGATGGAACGGGAAGGCTCCCACTTCGATGCGGTCGTGACCGACCTCGCGATGCCGGGGCGGGACGGCTTTGCGCTGCTTGCCGAGCTGCGAGCGCGCCCAGAAACCAAGCGATTGCCGATCATTGCGCTCACTGCGTTTGCCGCAGAAGAGGACCGGCGACGGTGCCTTGAGGCGGGCTTCGAGACCCACATTCCGAAGCCGGTCGACGCGTCAACGCTCGTACTGGCTCTCGGCGACGCCCTCGACCGGCGTCGCCGCTGACAGCATCAGGGCAGAGGGGCGACAGCGAATAGCTCCCCCGAATCGCGACGACGGAGCCATTCCGTAAGGATCGCGACGAGTTGGTCGACGTCGACCGGCTTCGTCACATAGTCCGACGCACCGGCCGCAAGGCAGCGCTCGCGGTCGCCAGGCATCGCCGCTGCGGTGACGGCGATCACGGGAATTGCCCGAAATTCCGGGTCGTTCCGCAACTCAAGCAGCGTCGAAAAGCCGTCCCGTTTCGGCATCATCATGTCGAGAAGAATCGCATCGGGGGAGGCACCTTCACGCAGGAGTTCGAGGGCGCCATCGCCCGATTCTGAAAACGCAACGCGGACGCCATGGCGCTCTAAGAGGGCAGTAATCGCAAATACATTGCGAATATCGTCATCCACGACCAACACGCGGCGGCCGGCGAGGCGCGGATCGGTCCCCGGTGTGAGGACGACGTCGGGCGGGAGTTCCGCGAGGCGCCGGAGAAAGAGTCCGGCCTCGGCAAGGACGGTCGGGCTCGATCCATGTGCAATATACACACTTACCTCACGGCTGCGGAGTGCCCCGATGAGGTCGGCGTCCGGGTCGGTCCAACCAGGCTCGCTTGGCTCCTGTGGAATTGGGCCCGCCGTCTCTTCCAGTACGTTTGCGGAAGTGAAGAAGACAACAGCTCGTATTCCGAGGAGATTATCCTCGTCGTTTGCGGTCCCCGTGAGACGGCGGTGGAGCAGTGAGCGCCCTATCGCCGTTGGGTGGAAACCGGAGCGGACCGCGGCCGTTGCGAGCGGGGCAGCTGCGCCGGCAGGGGGATCGATCAAAAGAATTCCGAGCGGCCCTTCGGGGGAGTTCCCCTCGTCGCCAAACGCAGCGCGCCACAGCGGGCGCCCGTCGCGCGGGCCCCGGAACGGAACGAGCGTGCCGGCGAGCGACCATTCAAAGAGGCTTCGACCGTCGGTGCCAGCAACCGGGCGGGCGGTCGCGGCGGCACCTTGCAAGGGGCTGTCGGAACGAACCCGTACAAGTGTCGACGACGATCGTGGAGTGCGCGCGCTCGGCGGCGCTTGCGGGCCCACCGCGTCTCGCGACGCCATCAGAGGCTTCGAGGGCGTCGCGTGCGACGCTTCCAACAGCAAATTCGATGGGCTCACCGTCTCGTGTGATGGAAGCTCCTGCACGACCGGGGCCGCGATTTCGGCGCGAATCGCGCTCCCCCCGTGGCCGTCGGAGTCCCGTTCGTACAGTTCGCGGGGGAGGCGCACGCAGAAGAGAGAGCCACGACGCCCATCGCCGTCGCGCCCATCGCCCGCCTGACTCCGGACGAGTCGAATGGTGCCCCCGAGGAGCGTGGCCAACTGACGGCTGATCGAGAGTCCGAGGCCGGTCCCCCCGTAGGCGCGGCTGGTACTTCCGTCCCCTTGCCGGAAGGGTTCAAAGATCAACTCTTGTTGATTGGCGGGAATGCCGATTCCCGTATCTTCGACGGTTGCAACAAATACATTTTCCTGCGCCGACATACGCACACACACGCCACCTTCATGCGTAAATTTCAGCGCATTCCCAACGAGATTGGTGAGAATTTGCCGGAGCCTGGACACGTCGGTCACGACCTCCCCCTCCCGGGCAACGACGACTTCGAAGGTGAGGTTTTTCTCGCGCGCCATCACGGAGAAGGTCCCTTCGAGGGTGCTCGCGAGCGCAGAGACGGTGATCGGCGCGACATGAACGTCTAGCCGTCCCGCCTCGATTTTGGAGAGGTCGAGAACATCATCAATCAGGCGAAGCAGATCGATACCCGCTGTGTAGATTGTCCGGAGGTAGTCGACCTGTCTTTCGCTCATATTTCCGTCTTTGTTCTCGACGAGAATCTTCGAAAGAATGAGCTGGCTATTTAGGGGCGTCCTTAGCTCGTGGGAAACGTTCGCAAGGAACTCGGATTTGATGCGGGAGACCTTTTCGAGCTGCTCCGCTTTGGAACCAAGCTCGGCACGCGCCGCTTCGAGTTCTTTGTTCTTTCGCTCGTATTCATTATTTTGCGCGGTAAGAAGCTGAGCCTTCTCCTCCAGCTCTTCATTGAGTGAGTAGAGTTCTTGCTGCTGCACGCGAAGCAACTTTTCTGAATGAGTAAGCTCTGCGCGCTGGTCTTCGAGCGTGACATTGGCCTCTTGAAGCTGATGACCACGAGCGATAAGTTCATCCGTATGGCGTTTGAGTTCCTCCGAAAGCACCTGGGCGGCGGCAAGTGCACGGCGGAGCGCCTCCTGGGTGCGGAAGGCGCGGAGGGCAAGCCCCAACGGCTCTGCCGTGCGACGAAGGAGCTCCTCTGCGCGGTGGGCGAGCGGGGTGGTAACGCCGACCTCGAGGACGCCAAAGGTTTCGTTTTCAAAACGGGCCGCCACGAGCGCAACTGCTCGAAGTGTAACGATTCCAGTGCCGGTCAGGACCGTCCCCAAATCGCCGCCATCTCGCACAATTGGCTTCCCGTCGCGGGCAACCGCGCCGACGAGGCCCTCGCCGTAGGCGATCCGTCGTGGGAGCTTTTCATCATCGGCGAACGCCCACCGGCGCTCGAGGGCTTTTCCATCGTCTTCCCCACGAACAAAGAGGGTTCCCTGGCTCGCACCGAGCGTAAGGACCAGCGGGGAAAGTACCTTTTCGCCCAGCTCTTCGAGGGTTGCGCACTCCTGTAGCCATACAGAAATCTTTGCGAGTTCCTCCTGAATCCAATCATGTTCTTCAGAAATCGCTCGGGCGGATGCGAGCTGAGAAGCCATGTCATTGAAGGCGCGCGCAAGAGACGTGGCTTCGTCGTCGCCGCGGATCGGGATCCGTTCATCAAAACGCCCTTCGCCGATGCGTCTCGCCGCAAGCGCGAGCTCGCCGAGCGGACCGGTGATGCTCTTGGAAAGAATGATTCCGACGGCCAAGAAGAGGACAATGCTGCCGAAAGCGGCGACGAACACCACCCGATCGAACTTGTCGCGCTCAATAACAAGTGTGCGCTCAATCCCGGCGGCCTCAATATCCAATTGAGCCATAATTCCGTCGAGTTCGACGCGAATATCGTCCATCAAAATGCGGCCATCGTCGGCCGCGACCAGCTTCGTGGCGGCAGCTTGCCCTTCCGTGCGACGGACGCTGATTGTCACTGCGAGTTCATCGAGCTTGCGCCCGACGAGACGATCGAGCGAATCGCTACGCTGGGCGAGGATCGGGTCGGTGGCGAGAGCGCTGCGGACATCGATACGGTTGGCATCGCTGCGACGGAGCGCCTCCCGGTAGGAGCGGAGGTATTCCTCGCGCCCGGTGATCACATACCCGCGCTGGCCCGACTCGGCATCGACCAGCATGCGTGACAATTCGCGACAGCCTCGGGAAGCCTCTCGTGCCGAACGCGCCCCCTGGGCAGCCCGATCGAAACGGCCAAAGGACTCGTGGAAGGTCCACGAGACGGCAAGCAGGAGCACCAAAAGGGCACCAATGCTTGCAGCCAAACGGAAGCGAATGCTGCCCAAAAGCACAAAAAACCTCGTCAATGAGAGAGTACGCAACCGCGGGGGCGACGCGACATCGAGCGCAGCCGGGAATCGCAAGACAACGGTGAAAGCACGTCCGTGAGGCGCGCGATGCCCCCTGCAAGGGGGGTGCGAAGAGGAATACGCGGCAGATCGCCGACCGAGTCAATCTGCCACGATGGGCTGGCGAGGGGCGGTGTTAGATCCAGGAGTCGGAGCGAAGACCCGATGGAGCACATACTCTTTGTAGACGACGACGATGCCGCCTGTGCGCTCGTCTCCCAAGGGCTCGAAGCGGCCGGCTTTCGGGTCACGACGACGACGTCGCCCCACGAAGCGCTCGACCAGATCGCGAGCGAAGATTTCGCCGTTGTTGTGACCGATCTCGGCATGAGCGAAATGCATGGGATCGAGCTTTGTCGGCGCGTGCAGGAGATTCGCCCCGATCTCCCCGTCGTCGTGCTGACTGGGCAGGGCAGCCTCGAAACCGCCGTCGCTGCGCTCCGCGCGGGCGCCTACGACTTTACGACAAAACCCGTTGATTTACAAGTACTTGCACACGCCGTTTCTCGGGCAGCAAACGAGCGGCGTCTCCAGCAAGAACTCCTTCGCCTCCGGCAGGGGGGATCGGCCATCGGGCATGGGGGCATCGTTGGGAAGAGCCCCGCGATGCGTAAAGTGTACGAGCTTGTTGAGCGGGTCGCCCCGAGCGATGCGAGCATTTTGGTTCACGGAGAGACCGGTACGGGCAAGGAGCGAATCGCACGAGCGCTTCACGATGCTTCGGGCCGGAAAGGTCCCTTCGTGGCGATCAATTGCGCGGCATTGCCTGCAACGCTCCTCGAAAGTGAACTCTTTGGGCATACCCGTGGAGCATTCACAGACGCACGCAGTGAGCGGCGCGGGCTCTTCCTTGAGGCCCACGGCGGAACGCTCTTCCTCGATGAGATCGGTGAACTTCCTTTAGAACTTCAACCGAAGCTTCTACGCGCTCTCCAAGAACGCACGGTGCGCCCCGTCGGTTCGAACCAAGAAATCCCCTTTGATGCGCGGCTCGTCACGGCGACGAATCGCGATCTTGAGACGGATGTCTACGACAAGCGGTTCCGGGAGGATCTCTACTACCGCATTCACGTTGTCCGAATTGACCTCCCACCGCTTCGAGCCCGAGGTGCGGATGTTCTTGATCTCGCTTCCTATTTCCTCGAGAAGTTTGCGCGGCGCTCGGGGAAGGCGGTCGCGTCTCTTTCGCCCCAGGCGGCGGAAAAGCTCCTCGCCTACGACTTCCCTGGGAACGTGCGTGAGCTTGAGAACTGCATGGAACGGGCGATCGCGCTGGCGCGCTTCAATGCGGTAACCGCCGACGACCTTCCCGAGAAGATTCAGCGCCACGTGCCCGATCAGTTCGTCGTCGCCATCGACGAGACGACCGAGATCCTTCCGGTCGAGGAGCTGGAGAAACGCTACATTCGGCGCGTGATTAAGGTTTGCGGGGGGAACAAATCGAAGGCGGCTGTTCTCTTGGGCGTCGACCGTCGGACTTTGTACCGGAAGCTCGAGCGCTACGACGCGGAAGATCTCTTCCGCGCCGAGAAGCGAAAGCACTTTGAGCATCCCGAAAAAGAAGAACATTCTTCGAATGCCCTCGGAGCGGCGAGCGCATCGTGACCGACCAAGAGCTCGAACTGTTTGACCGCGTCGTCCACGACGTTCGCGGCGCCGTCGGCACTGCCACGCAGGCGCTCCTCGCTCTCGCGAAACTTGCCCCGGGAGACGGCGCGAACCCGCTCGCCCACGCGGGCGTGCGCACACTGGCCCGCCTGCTTCGGCGAACGGAAACGGCGGCGGCGGTGCACCGCCTGCGCACAAAGAGCGAGTTGGAAACAGTGATGCCGCTTGGGATCCCCGATGCGGTCGTGCGGGCGGTCGCCGAGGCGAACGCGCTCGGGCCGAGGCACCCGCTCATCGCCCCCGACGTCCGCGTACGAAGCGACGGAATTCCCTGGGTAAAACCCCTTCCACCCCGACTATTCTCGGCGGTACTTGCCGAATTCCTTGCGCTCGGACTTCGTCACGCGCACGGCCCGTCCCACCTCGATGTCAGTGCTCAGGGCAAGACCGCCACTGGGCCCAATATGGAAGACGCACTGACATTTCGCCTGGAAGTTCCGTTGCATCCACGCGGGCGCCTCACGTCCGTCGACGACCTCGCCGAAGACGACCACGTTCCCCTTGCCTTGCTGCGCCTCGGCGCACACCGAATGGGGGGAAGTTTCACGATTGAAGGGCCGCTTTCGGAGCCACGATCCACCCTTTTGTTGGAGCTTCCGTGAAGTCGCCTCCCGCGCTGCCCGTCCCCCTGTTGTACGTCGACGATGACGAAGACTTCCTGCTGCTGTTGGAGACAGTCCTCCCCAATCACGGCTTCTTGGTGACGACAGTGACCTCCTGCGCGGCGGCCCGTGAGGCGCTGGGAGGCCAGCAATTTCCGGTTGTTGTCGCCGATGCCGCACTTCCGGACGGCAACGGAATTTCCCTCCTCGCCCCCCTTGGATCGCTCCGGGTCGTCGTCAGCGGCGCCCCCGCCGATAGCGCGAGCGGCGGGCGCTGGGACCTTCGCTTTGAAAAGCCCGTCGACGTCGACGATCTGGCTCAATCGATCCTGGCGCGGCTCTGAGTCCGTCCTCATGCAAAGCCGAATTCGCTAGAACAATTCCTGAATCGGGCCGGTGCAGAAGCGACGATCTCCGAAACTGTCATCAAAGATTTCTTGGCTGTGCAGGCAGCTCAATAGGAGATCTTGGTGGTTTCGGTTCGCGAGAGTGACGTAGCGCCCTGTCCGGAGCGTGCCGCCGCGCGCCTTGCTGTTCCCGGCGAGGAACCACGGCATGTTCTGGTGGGTGTGGTAGGCGCCGACCGACAATTCATTGATGACGAGCACCGTCGTGTGGTCGAGCACCGAGCTGCCATCGACCTCCGGGTAGCCGGCGAGCAGATCGAGAAAATGGGCCAGTTGCTCCATGTACCAGCGATTGATCGCAACGAGCTTCGCGACCGCTTCCGGCGCTGCAACTCCCCCAGAGATCGCGTCGTGGGAGAGCTGATGATGACTTTCGGCGATTCCGAGCCACGGGTGAGACGCAAAAGCGGCCGACCAGGTAAATTGCAAGAGACCGACGTGGGTGATCCCGCACGCAAGCGCCGCGGCCATCGTCGCAAGCTGGGCAGCTGAGGCGAGCGGCATTCGGTCAAAGTGTTGAAAATCCTCGCGATAATAGGCATCCCCTTCGGGGAGCGGGGGCGGCGGCTCGCACGAGGCCGAGCGCCCGAGGCGTTGCTGAAGGGCGGCAATTCCCGCAGCGCGCCGATCCAGGCGATCCCGGTCGGCGGCGGGGACG
>JAAFHJ010000097.1:0-8472 GCA_013298325.1 Myxococcales bacterium
AGGTGGCCCCGGCAGTAGTCGGTCAGCGCCGCTGGGATGTCGCCGAGCGCTGCCAGTTCGGGGCGCCCCGCGACAAACGCAGCACCGACTTCGCCCCACTTTTCGTCGGCAACAGCGACGACCGCCGCCTCGGCGATCGCCGGGTGCGCGAGCAGGATCGTCTCGATTTCTAACGGGAAAATGTTTTCCCCGCCGGAGATGTACATCTCCTTCTTTCGGCCGACGATGCGGTGGCAGCCGTCGGGTTCGCAGATCGCAAGGTCGCCGGTCTTGAGCCAACGGGTGCCGAAGGAATCGGTGCAGAATGCAGCCTCTGTCTCCGCGGGGCGTCCGTCGTAGCCGCCGAAGAGGTGCATGCCGCCGATCCAGAGTTCGCCCGGTTCCCCCCGCGGCGCTTCGCTGCCGTCATCGCGGGAGATGCGCGTGCGGATGCCGAAGAGGGGGAAGCCGACGGCGCCGCGCCGGTGGGGGAGGGGGACCTCCTCGGCGGCCATGTCGAAGGTGTTGGGGCCGGCTTCGGTGAGCCCATAGCCGTTCCGGAGGAGGAGCCCGCGCGCCGCGTAGCGGGCATGGAGGGGCTCCGGGCAGGGGGCGCCACCGCTGACGATTCGCCGGAGGTTTCCGAAGTCGGTCGTCGCAAAGGCAGGATTTTCAGCGAGATCGTGAAACATCGTTGGGACGCCAAACAAATGGGTCACCGTCCTGCTCCCGATCAGCGCGAGCACCTGGCCCGCCTCAAAACCGCGCACGAGCACCGTCGCGCCGCCGCAAGCGACCATCGCCGTCGTGTAGACGAAGAGACCGCCGACGTGGAAAAGCGGCGCGGCGACAAGGGCGCGCGCATCTCGCCCGAGGCTCCACGAGGTCGCCGTCTGCACGGCGTTGGCCCACGCTTGCCGGTAGGGGATCAATGCCCCTTTCGGCGTTCCGGTGCTCCCCCCCGTGTAGCAAATCACCCAGGGATCTTCTGGCGAAAGCTCAGGAAACGGCGGGCAGGCGGTGGTTTCGTGGCGGGCGTCTTCGAGGAGGTCTGGAAGGTCAATGCGCGGGACCGTACCAGAAATATGTGCATATTCTGAGCGCTTGACCAAGCTTGCCCGGCCGAGCTCCGCGCATGTCTCGTCGGTGACAAGCACGCGCGGCGCTTTGCTGGCGGCGAGGATCTCTCCGAGTTCGGAAGCCGACAATCGCATATTCAGCGTTTGAAGGACGGCACCTAGCTTGTTTGAAGCGAAGAGCAGATCCAGGTAACCGGAGTGGTTCTTCGCGAGCACGGCGATGCGATCGCCGTGGCCGACGCCATGGCGCGCCGCGAGGTGGGCGGCGAGCCGTTCGACGCGTGCATTCCACACGCGATACGTCGTGGAGTCGCCGGTGTCCGGGGCATCGTAGGCGATGAGGCCGATCGCCTCGGGCGCGGTCGCCGCCCGTGTGGCGAGCCAGTCGAGGGCACTCACTCGGAGAGCGCGGGGCGCACCGGAGTCGCGTCTGCCTCAAGGACCGGCGTCGAGCGATCGACCCAGAACTTGAAGAGCTTCGGCCAGAGCTTCGTCGTCGCCGACTTCGACACGACCGCGCCGACGTGGCTGCCGGAGAGGTGGAGCCACTCCTTGTCGGTTGCGCTGATTTCGTCGACGAGGGCGCGCGCCCCTTTCCACGGGACGATGTGGTCGTGTTCGAAGGTGACGACGTGGGTTGGGCACTTCACGTCGGAGAGATGGATGCGCTTTCCACTCAACTCGAAGGTGCCCCGAATGAGTGCATCATTCTGGTACAAGTCCTCGATATACCGGGTGAAACAGGCACCCGGGAACGACACGCTGTCGTTGCCCCAGGTCTCCAACGCGAGGAACCCCTCGAAGGACTCGTCGTCCCACTGGCGGTCGAGAACGTGGACCGCCTTCGAAAGATCGAGGGTCGGCCGAAGCATCTTGAAGGTCGCGTGGAGGAGCTGCCAGGGGACGTTCCCAAGGCCGTCGGCGATCGCCTTCGGCTTGAGGGTGGTGACGTTCGTCCACTTGGAAAGAAGGCCGTCGTCGGAGAAGACGATCGGCGTCGCGAGCGCCGTCAGCGTGAGGACCTTCTCCGGGCGGAGCGCCGTGTGGCAGACGGCCATCGTCCCGCCGAGGCAGTAGCCGAGGACGTGGATTTTCTCGACGCCCGCCGTCGTTGCCGTCTTCTTGATCGCGCGCCCGACGTAGCGATCGAAGATCGTGTCGAGCGAGAGGTAGCGATCCTCGTCCCCCGGCGTCCCCCAATCGATGCAGTATACATCGAAGCCTTGGAGGCAAAGCCACTCGGCAAAGCTCTTCCCCGGCAGAAGGTCGAGGACGTAGTGGCGATTGATGAGCGACGGCACAAGCAGGACCGGCTCCGTGTATTTTACAACGGCGCCCGGTACTTGATACCGAAGCAATTTCCACTTGTTCTCTTCATGAACGACGACGTGCGGCGTCGTTCCGACCGGCGGCAGCTTTCGAAACGGGAGTTCAAGGACTCGCTTCAGGCCACGCATCAGCCGGCTCCCCGCGTGTCGATGTAGAGGTTCACGAAGGTCTCTTTGAACTTCGCGTAGACCTGCTTGCGTCGCACCTTGAGGGTCGCCGTGAGCTCGCCCCCTTCGACGGTGAGCGGCTTTTCGACGAGCGCCCACTTCTTGATCGATTCGTAGCTCGCAAGCTTCTCATTCACACGCGCGACGACGCCTTCGAGAGCCGCCTTCAAATCGGGAGACTCGAGGCTCCCGAACTGAGCGACCGCGTTTTCGACATTCGGCCAAATCCCGGCGACGAGGAACTTTTCGCCGTCACCGTAGACGACCGCATGGGCGACGAGCGGCTCGTCTTGGAAGCGCTGCTCGATGTTCGCCGGGGGGACGTTCTTGCCGCCGGCCGTCACAAGGATGTCCTTCTTGCGGTCGACGATCTTGAGGAAGCCGTCTTCGGTCCACTCGCCGACATCGCCGGTCTTTAGCCAGCCGTCCTCGGTGAAGGCCTCCTTCGAGGCGACCGGATCCTTGTGGTAGCCGCGGAAGATGTTCGGCCCCTTGGCGAGGATCTCGCCGTCTTCGGCGAGCTGGATCGTCACCGAGGGGATCGGCTTGCCGACGGTGTCGAAGCGGTGGGCTTTGTGGGTATTGAAGGTCAGCGTCGGCGAGGCTTCCGTGAGCCCATAGCCTTCAATGATCAGGAGACCATTCGCTTTGAAGAATTCCTTCACTTCCCGTTTGAGGCCGGCGCCGCCGGAGAGGCAAAACCGGAGCCGCCCGCCCGTGACTTCCGCGAGCTTCGCCTGCTGCTCTTCGGCGTTCGGCTCGCTGCCGTCGGCCTTCGGAGCCTTCGCGAGCGTCGCGAACTTCTCCCAGAGGGAGGGGACGCTCATGAACACGTGGGGGCGAACTTCCGTGAGCTTCGGGAGGACGTTCTTGACGTCGACCAAGTAGGTCTCGAAGCCGAGCGTGTTCCCGAGGCAGGCTTCGCCGAAGCCGAAAATGTGGCTCATCGGGAGCCAGAGGAGGTCGACATCCCCTTCGCTGACGAGGGGGCCATTGCACTCGAGCCAGTCGCGCCCGTTCGTGCCGACGTTGTTGTGCGTAAGCGGAACTCCCTTGGGATTTCCAGAGGTTCCGCTCGTGTAGAGCATCACCGCGTCGTCCTCGAGGGAGACGGAGTTCATCCGGCTCTCAAAGGCATTTGTGTCGGCGGCGTGGAGCTTCGCCCCCGCTTCCATCAATGCGGAAAACGGCACGATCGCGGCGGCTAGCGCTTCCGCCGACGGGACCTTCACGCCGCGGGCGGTGAGCGCCTCGACCGCCTTTTCGACGGAGAGCTTGGCGCCGAGGAGGACGATCGTCTTGAGGGGGCCGGACGTGTCCCAGCTCTCCAGCGCGCGCTCCAGGAGCGTCTGTCCGTCCACGAAGAGGGCGACGGCGTCGCTGTGGGAGAGCACGTAGCTCGCCTGCTCGACGGTGCTTGCAGGATACACGGGAACCATCACACCGCCGGCCGCCTGGATGCCGAGCGCCGACGAGATCCACTCGACCCGGTTCGCCGAGAAAATGGCGGCGCGATCGCCACGGGCAAGGCCCCGCTGGGCAAGGACGAGGCCAACGGCACGGATTTGCTCGGCAAATGCGTTCCAGGTTACCGTGTCCCAGGTCCCGGGCCCGCGGTCGATGTAGAAGCGGACGGCGTCGCCACGAACGGGGAGCTGATCGAAGACGGCGCGGGGGGCGATGCGAAGTTCTTGGTAGGCGGCGAAGTCGATCACGGCTGGTCTCCTTGGGTCGTGCGCGCCGCCTTGGCGTCGTCGAGCTTCTCCTCGAGGTCGACGATGCGGCTGTTGAGTTCGTTGAGCAGGTGGAGCGTCCGCTCCTGGTCGTTCTTCGTGGCGAGGCCGAGCGTACCGAGGGCCCCCTCGCGGAGGCGGTTGAAGCGGCGGAAGCCCTTCGCGGCCGACGTGACGAGCTGGGCGGCCGGCTCCAGGATCAATGGGTTACGGAGCGCCCCTTCCAGCGCCTCCGAGACCTTTCCATCCCAGCGATCAAACCGCTTTTTAAATCCGTCCCAGAGGGCCATCGCCTTCATCACTCACTCCTCGTCGTCGTCCGTTGCGTGCGTTCTCAGATTCGTCGAAACTTCTACGGTGCGAGCCCGATGCGTCGAAGCTCGGCCGCCTCCGAGAAGTCCGGGTTGGTGTCGCCCGTCTTCGCTACGGCGCGCGCGACCTCGCCGTAGCACTCGGAAATATATTGAATTTGACGGGTCGTCGTCGCGACACCGGCCGCCGGCGTGACGACCGCCGTCGTTCGGATCGCGTGCGCTTCGGTGAACGTCAAATCGGGGAGGATCAAGCGCCCAAGGGCGACGTCTTCCGAACTGTAGGTGTCTTTCCCCGCGTAGGGCTGCCCAGCGACGACGCCGTTTCGAATCGTCCCTTCGACGTTCCACTTGGCGCCCGGGGCGAGCGGAAAGGGGAATACGCGAATGGGCGTTTCGTAGAGAAGGATCGTTTGACCATTTGCCGGCTTCTCTTCCGCGGAGACGAGCCCGTGGAGGTACAGACCGTCGTCGGCGATGTGATAGACGGCGTCCAAGGTACCGGCGGCATCGAAGGGGGTCGCGAAGGTGGCGCCGCCCGCCTTGCTTGCGTACCAAAGGCCGTCCAATTTCTTGGCGGCGACTTTGAAGCTTCGATCATCTTTGAAAGAGTCGCCGAAGTCCCAGGTGCGCGCGCCGGTGTCGGCGACGGTGCCGCTTGCGTTCACCGCGCGGGTCGTCCCCGAGGGGTTCACCAGGAACTGGGCGACGGCGCCGAAGGTCGGGGCCATCTCGCTCGCCTCCAGCTTTCCATCACGGTTGGGGAGGCAGGTGATCTCCGTGCTGGGCGACTCGTAGGGGGAGTAATTCGGGACGTAGGAGAGGTTGTCGCCGCAGGCGGTGGCGAAGGTCGCGAGGGCAGCGGTTCCGGCGAGCACGGGGAGTACGCGGGCGAGAATCAAAGGGAGTTTGCGCATGATTTTCTGGGCCTCAATGCTCGGTTCAAAAGGCGAAAACGGCGCGAACACGCGCGAGCTGCGCCGGCTTGGCCGGAAGCGCTAGAGTCGGGTTGTCGAGGCCGCTGAGCGGAAAGAGAACCGCGTAATCAAAGGCGAGAAGGAGCCCGTCGCGCGAATGGTAGACGAGGCTCGGATCGATCTCGACGCCGAGGGGGGATTTGCCGCCCGGGGTCGAACTCGCGTAGTTAGCTGCGCTATACACGCCGAAAACCTGAGTCTCCAAGCGGCCTTGTGCGTTCTTGAAGACGTCGAAGCGGAAGTGGGGGCGCACGTAGACCGTGTCGGTGACCGTCCCGATGATCTCGCGGAAGAGGATCCGGTCGATGCGGTAGTCGGAGTGGAAGCGGAAGTTGTTCGCCGTTGTGTCGTAGGGGGGATTCGCCTGGGCGCCGTCGAGGTCGCCAGCCTGGGGCGCCTTCTGGGTGGTGCCCGGGTAGGCGCCGAAGCCGGGGGCGCGGTCGCCGCTGGCGTAGCCAAAGTCGAGGCCGACGCCGGCGATGTCGTCAGGGTCGCCGTACTCGCTCTCGACGGCGAGACCGAGCTGCTTCGACGTGATCGGATCCCGGAGTTCGAGGCCGGGCAACAGGGAGGCCTGGCCGATCTTCGCGTAAAGAGAAGCGATTTCCCCTTCGACGCGGAAGTGCTTGCCGATGATGCGCAACCAACCGTCGACGGCGGTCGCGGAAAAATCGCGCCCGGTCACCTGCGTCGGCCCGATCGGCGTCGCCGACGTGCCGGGGAGGTAGGCGGCCGGCACGTCGCGGTTTTGCCAGCGCTGCGAGAAGTAGCCACCATAATCAATGGTGATTTTGTCGGCCTTCTTGCGACGAGCAATCGTCTTTGGGCTGTGCCACTTCATCGCGGCGAGGGTGACGGTCGGCGTGTTCGCCGAGGGGGAAAGGCCGATGGAGCGCTGGCCGTCCTTGCGGAGGGGCCCCTGGACCGTCGACGAAAGATCGAACGCTGCCGCGAAGATATGGCCGACAGCCGGTGCTGCGAAGGCGATGCGATCGACGGCGTCGCCGGAATCGCAGTCCGAGCAGTCGCCGCCGTTGGCGAGCATGCCGAGGCCCCATTGGTTGCCCATGCGGCCGACGGCGAGGAGACCAAACGGCGTTGAGGCCTCCGCCCAAGCGCGTTTGACGCGGAAGGCGCGGCCATTGTTGGAGCCATTGGCCGGCAATTGAGTCGACGTCGTCGAGGGGACGCCTTGCGCCTCGGAGCCCCATTGAAGGTTGTCGAGGACGTCGATGCGGCTCTTCACCGCGATGCCGCCGAACGGGGCATAGACGGCGACGTCGGTCCGGAAGCGGGTGTCGGCGTGGAGGAGCGTCTGCCCCTTTACGTTGTCGACGGGGACCGGAAAGAGGAGCTGGCCGGAGGGGGTCGGCCCGCGGTCGAGATCGAGGTTCACGAGCGCCTCGCCGCGGGTACGGAACGAGCCGGTGAGGACGACGGTCGTCTTCTCGCGCGGGGTAATATCCTGGCCGACGTCGGTAAACCCGGTGGCGTGGGCTTCCGTGGAGAATGCACCTAGTGCGGCGATGCCACTCGCGAAGGCGAGGAGGCTACGATGGGCGCCCCTCACGGTGCCTCCGTCTTCGTCGCCGGCTTTGTGGCGGTCTTCCCGGTCAACGCGGCGGTCGCCGCCTCCGAGAGCATCGGCTCCCCGTCGAGGAAGGCGAGGAGATCTGCCGTCGATTCCGCCGCCGCTTCAATCATCGGAAAGTGGCCGCACCGCGGGTACACTTTCATGCGCGCATTCGGCAATTCTCGCGAAAGCTGCTCGCCGAAGTGGAGGAGCGTGACTTCGTCTTCGCGCCCCCAGAGGAGCATCGTCGGCTGCTTGATCGTCCGGTATTTGTCTTGGAATTCCGAGAAGCGCTGGCCCCGAGTCGCCGCGAGTGCGGCAGCGATGGTGCCGGGGCGCTCCAAAGAGCGCTCAACGGCGGTCATCATTTGGTCGGTGATGTAGCGTTCTTGGTCGAAGAAGGCGAAGGAGATACGCTCATCGACATTTTCTTTGTAATAGGCATTGAAGAGCGCTTCACCGAGCCCCGGCGTGCGTGCCCAGAGGAAGAAGCTCGGGAGCTGCTCCTCGTAGACCCATGCATCATACAGGGCGATTTTCGAGACGCGCTCGGGGGCGGCGAGGGCCATCGAGAGGACGACGGAAGAGCCCCAGGAATGGCCGACGACGGAGGCTTTTTCGATGCCACGTGCCTTCATGAGCGCGAGGACAATCTTCGCTTCTGCGGCGGGGGAGTAGTCGCCTTCCGGGCGATCGCTCCAGCCGAAGCCCTTGAGATCCATCGATAAAACGCGGTGCTTCTTTGCGAGCGTCGGCGTCACCGCGAGCCAGTTCTCGAGGCTCGACGCGAAGCCGTGCACGAGGACGACCGGCGCCGGATCGTCCTGGGGGCCGGTGTCTTCGTAGCGAATACGAGCCCCCTCGACCTGGAGGTAGGTGGCCGTCTTCGGCTCGCCGGCCATCGCGCCGCGGTGGTAGCCGTCACAGCCGGTTCCGAAGAGGAGCGCGCCAGCAACAAACGCCGTTTTTGCAAGCGCGACGCTGAATTCTTTCACCGAAGCATTCACAGGCTCAATCTCCGAACTTCCGCCGCGCGGGTGAAGTTCCCGCTCGTTTCGTTGTCCTTCGAAGCGACCGCCGCGACGACGCCGTAGCACTCCGCCACGTAGAGGAAGGTCACGCGGCTCGACGCGAGCGTCCCCGGCGTCGTTCCAAACTGGCTCGTCCGCGTCAGCACGATTTTTACGCGATTGACGGCGAAGGTCCCGAAGGGGGTCTTGGCGGTCCCGGTCGCGTCGACGCTCCCGTCCCACTGCTCGTAATAGGCGGTTCCAAAGGCCGACGAGAAGGTGATGCCTTGGGCGGTGCCGGTGACGAGCCCCTT
>JAAFHJ010000097.1:8482-11826 GCA_013298325.1 Myxococcales bacterium
TAGGAGAGCTTCGTCGACGACGTCCCGGCGGCCGGGGAGACGATCCCCTTCAGGCGGAGCGCGCCGGAACCCTTGTTGTAGACACCGAGGAGTTCGGTCTCACCGCCGAGGCGCGCCGCGAGGTTTGTTCCTGCGAAATCGGCTTTGTACCAGCCCTGCGCGGGGTCGAGCGACTCAATGACGATATCGCGGTCACCGGTAAGTGCGCCGGTAAAATCCCAGGTAATTGCGCCATTTGCCGCTTTCGTGCCGGCGGGGTCAAAGTCGGTTTCGGTCGAGACTTTGTAGGTCGCGCTCGCGCCGATCACCGAGGGATTTTCGCTCTCGTCAATGATCCCATCGCGGTTGCCACACCCCCCTGCATCGCCGGGGGTGGTGCCGTCCGGCTTGCTCGCATCGGTGACCGGGCCGCTATCGGTCGGCGAGCCGTCGGGGCGGGCGCCGTCGACGCTGCCGCCATCGACGTTCGGCTCGGGATCTTTGCAGAGGCCGTTGGCGCCGCACACTCCCGAGGAGCATTCGGTGCCGACTCGGCAGGTCGCCTGTTGCCCTTCGGCGCAGCCGGCGAAGATCGCCATCGCGAGGAAGGCCGCCCCCATGCCGATTTCGAGGCTTTTCCGCATCGCTCGTCGATTCTGCTGCATCACGAAGTCCTTCCGCTGCCGTTTCAGCCACCTGACGCTTTACGTCACTCGCTGCTGTCTCCGCACCGCAATCGCGCGCCGTCCTGGCGGATCGCCGAGGGCGTTGTTGGCTTGCGGGGGGGAAGCTGCTTGCTATGTTGCTGCGCAACAAAGGTTCGCTGCGCCGCAACATTACCGGGCGTTGGGGGGCGGTCAAGTTCAAATCATGAGAACGACAAAGCAGCGTACAGTGTCAACGGTTGCGCTGAAAAGTACTGTAATCGTAGAGAAAGCCGGCACGCTGGTTCCGTCGGTTTTGCGACGGGCTCGGGATGCTGCAGTGCAGCATCGGCCTTTGGGGCGCGTCATTGAGGTTGCGGTCCCCGGGCGACGTGGCCCCGCCGTCGTTCGCGACGCCGGCGCTGTGCAGGAACCGCCGCTTCGGGAGGCGGTTCGCGGTAGAAGGGCCGAACCGATGCTGGTCAAGAAGTACCCAAACCGGCGTCTCTACGACACCCTCGAGAGCCGCTACATCACCCTCGAAGAGCTCGCGGAGAAGATCCGCGCCGGGGCCGATGCGCGCGTCATCGACGCCAAAACCGACGAAGACCTCACCCAGCAGACGCTGACCCAGATCATCCTCGAGAGCCGTAATGCGGCGCGTTTGTTGCCTGTTCCTCTCTTGGTCCAGCTCGTTCGGATGGGGGACGACGCCCTTGCCGAGTTCTTCTCGCGCTACGTCGCCTGGGCGCTTGAGGTGTATCTTGCAACCAAACAGAACGCGCTCGGCTTTGCCGGCCTCGGCGCGCTCCTCGGGACGGCCCCCCTTCGGTGGCTGGAGCGCTCTGATCGTGGCGAGCGCCTTCGCCCGCCCTGGGAAGAGAAGGCGGCCGTCGACACGGCCGAGATCCCACGCGACCACGCGAGCAGCGCGCCCCCGGAAGCGGCGGTCGCGGAGGTCGTCCCGCCCACGGCCGGCGTGCTTGGACTCGGCGAAGATGTGGCTGCTCTTCGGCGTGAACTCGACGCCCTCAAGCGCACGCTCCGACGAAAGCGCTGAGTCGCGTCTGTAAACGGAACGGCACACGCGTCAGGCTTCCCCTCTGTGCGCGTCGGATCCACACGAAAAACAGCTGGCACGATTCCGGGCCTGCCGCTTGCCCGGTACCGATGCCCCCCGCCGCGCGAACCGCCGTCTCCGCGCCGACGAGTATGGTCGTCCCTTTGCCCGCCGACATTGCCACGACCTCGACGCGGAACCTCGACGGCACCGGCTTCCCGTTTCGCCTCACGCGCACCTCTCAGGTGAAGGTCGCGCTCGCCTGCCTCGATTGCGTTGATACCCAGGAAAAAACCTCGATCGTCGTTGACGTCGTCCTACGCACCATTCAGGCCGGCAAAGGGGTGCTCCACGCGTCTGTGTCTCCGTCGACCCCGACCTCCGCGGCGACCTCCAAGTGGCTCTACCCCGGGGACTACGAGGTCCAAACGCTTCGGACGACCTACGCGTCGGCCGCCGTGAAGGATGACGGCCCCCACCGCTATACGGTCGCCGTCGACGTCATCGAGGCCCCCGTCGCCGACGGAACCTGCACGGAGCCGCCGGCAGCGACCGATGACGTGCGTGGCCGCGGCGCCTGCAACGCCTTCTGCGAGGCGATCGCCGCCTGCGGCTACACCTGCGAGGTCAATAACGACTGCGCCATCCCCGCCGGCCAGTGCGCCGCCTCTATCGAAGCGTCGCTCCGCTGCAAAACCAAGAACGATCTCCAGTGCGTGAGCGCCCAAGGGAAGGTCGTCGGCACCTCCTGGGGGCCCGCTGCCTGCAAGCCAGACGCCTCCCTCTGCGGCCGGTGAATCGGGACGGCTGCAACCAGGCGTTTCGGGTAGGCGCAATCTCCCGAAAGAATCTGGCGTCGACGCCGTGCGACCGTCGAGCGATTGTCCATAAATGCCCCCTCCTTGTCCCGGCGGGACCTCTTCGGCGGACGGTCGGGGCGGTACCTTCGGGCGATGGCCACCAAGCTCCCGATGCTTCGTCTCACCTCGCCGGGCCGTCCCGAACGGACGGGTGACGGCGCGGAGTTCTCCACAAACGTGTCTGAAGACGCGATCGCTGTCGCCGCCGGGGAGACCATTCTCCAAGCGGCGCTGCGTAGCGGCATCGATTTCCCGCATAGCTGCCGGGTCGGTGGCTGCGGCGCGTGCAAATGCCGGCTCGCTTCGGGGCAGGTCGAAGAGCTCACCGAAAGCGGCTATTTGCTCACCGCCGACGAGCTCGCCGCCGGCACCATCCTCGCCTGCCAGAGCCGACCGCGCGGCGACGTCACCGTTGCGCTGCCGGTCCCTCTCGCGCGCCCTCGGCCGGCGACCGTCGTCGCGAGCCGCCAGCGCACGGAAGACATCACCGAGATCACCCTCGAAGTCGCCGGTGACGGCATCGACTACGTCGCCGGCCAGTACGCGCCGCTGACCTTGGAAGGGGTAGCTACTCGAAATTACTCGTTTGCCAGTCGCCCTTCAGCCCCGATCGAGGGGCGGCAGAAGCTCCGCTTCCTGATTCGTCACGTCGCGGGCGGGCGCTTTTCGTCGGCGGTCGCGGGCGGGATCGTCGGCGCTTCCGTCTCCGTCGGTGCCCCGCGCGGCGATTTCCGGCTCCGCCCGCCGGGGGGGAGGCGACGCCGCTGGTGTTTGTCGCCGGTGGCAGCGGGCTCGCGCCGA
>JAAFHJ010000098.1 GCA_013298325.1 Myxococcales bacterium
TCCGATGTCACGGTCGATCGCCTGTTCGACCTCGCCCATCCCGCCAACCCCAAGCGGTTGTTGGCGGAGGAAACGTTCGGCGGTTTCATGAATGAGCCGGGGCGCCCCCCCTTCCCCCGGCTCCACGCGGGGGAGCACGCTCCGCGCCGTCGCCCGCAGCGACGCAGGCCCCGCAAAGGCCCCCGGAAGCGTCCCACCGGGGACGTTCTCGGCGACCGTCGTCGCCCCGATCGTCGCGCCGTTGGGATCGACCGTGTGCGGGCCAGGATCGCCGAAAGGGAGAGTATTCCCTGCGTTTCCAGGCGATGCGTCGAGCGTGCGGTCGAATTCCATGGGGCCGTACCGTAGCACCGACCCCAAAAAGAAGCGCTCCTCGCTAGCGAGACGGCCGGAGCCCGAACCGATTGCCAGAAACGACCCACAAACGCGCTAGAAGCTTTAGGATTTTTGGCGCCCGCGGCAGGAGTCGAACCTGCGACCAACGCTTTAGGAAAGCGCTGCTCTATCCACTGAGCTACGCAGGCTAGGCGCTCCGCTCCGAATCAAGAGGCCCTCTACCACGGTGGCGGGCCTCCATCTATCGGAATGCTGCCGGGTCGCGCTCAATGAGCCTTCGCGGGGCCCTTCTTCGCCGGGTCTTTGCCGGTCGTCGGGAGTTTCGTCGCCGGAGCGGCAGGTGTCGCAACAATCGCCGGACGCTCGGCCAGGTAGGCCTGGAAGGCGGCGTCGTTAAACGGCCTTCCTAGAAATTCCTTCAGGAGAACGTCCGGCTCTGCAGAGCCGCCTCGACCGATGACCTTCGCACGGTAATCGGCGGCGGTCGCGGGGTTCATCATCCCCTCTTTTTCGAAGCGCGAAAAGAGATCGCGCGCGATGGCAAGCGCCCACGCATAGCCGTAGTACCCGGCGTCGTAGCCCATCAAATGGCCAAATGTCCCCTGGAAGTGGGTCCCTTCCAGATAGGCGTAGGGCATCGTCTTTGCCCATACTTCCTTGAGAAGCGCCGTTGAGTCTTTGGTCGGTTCCCCCTCGTGGTAGGTCAAGTCGAGGGTCGCCAAGAAGAGCTGGCGCTGGGTCGTCAAGCCGCGGCCGACGGAGCGAGCGGCACGCATTTTACGAACCAAATCGAGGGGGATCGGTTCGCCCGTTTCATAGTGCTTCGCGAAACGGACCAGCGTCTCCGCCGACCAGGCCCATTCTTCGAGCATTTGGCTCGGCGCTTCGACGAAATCACGCGCAACCTCGGTACCGCCAAAGGTCGCGTAGCGGGACGTCCCTAAGAGATGGTGGAGGACGTGGCCGAATTCGTGAAAGAAGGTCGTCACCTCCTGGTGACTCATCAGCCCCGGACTGTCCTTCGAGGACTTGGGGAAGTTACAGACGATCGCCGCAATCGGCAGGAGGCGCGTCGGCTTTCCTAGCGCCGGATCTTCGAGGGTCTTCGTCGTGCGAATGCCGAAAACAGCGGCGTGCTTGTACTTCCCCTCACGCGGGTGAAGGTCGAAGTAGAAGCGGCCGAGGACCTGCTGGGTCTTGCGATCGACAACTTCATAGGGTTCGACGTCGGTGGCCCACGTCGCCGTCTTCACAGGGCGGAAATCGAGCCCAAACAGGTCCCCCGTAATCTCCAAGATTCCACGTTTGACGCCACCGACTTCGAAGTACTTCGACACAAGCTTCGAATCGACGCCGAAGCGCCCCTCGCGGATGCGGTCCTCGTAAAAGGTGCGGTCGGCTGCGTAGAGCGGCGCATCCTTGGGGATTTTCAGGCCCTTTCGTTCGGTTTCAATGTCGGCGAGCTCGGTCTTCACGCGCGCATCGACCGATTTCCGGATGCCGTCCAGGAACGCATGGACGCGTGCCGGGTCGTGGGCCATTCGCGGTTCTTCCACGTAGGCGGCCCAACTCGGATAGCCGAGAAGCTTCGCCTTTTCGGCCCGAAGTGCAAGAATCTCTTCAAGAAGTGTAACGTTCTTGTCGGCTGCCCGGTTATCGAACTGGGTAAAGAGCGTCTTCGCGAACGCCCGGTCTTTTGCATATTGAAAGACCGGAAATGCGTCAGGATAGTTCGTTGTGACGCGAACCTTTCCGTTGGCGCCGACGGGATGGGACGCAAGCCAGGCCGCCGGAAGGCCTTCCAGTTCCTTGGGAGTCGCGTCGACGCTCAGCGTTGAATCACCGAGATTTTGCTCGAAATCTTGAGCCTTTTTCGCGATCGCATCGTTGAGCGTCGCCAGCTTCGCTTTGGTCGCCGCATCGAGGCCGGCACCGTTTCGCTTGAAGTCGCGGAGGGCATCGGTCACCAGCTTCGTCGACTCGGCGTCGAGGCCAGCCAACGGTACCGCGGCAAGGGCCGCGCGGACCGCCTCGTCGGCGTGGAGCTTGGTCGTGAAGGCTTCGGCGGTCGGCCCGCAGGTCTTTGCCGCGTCGCGGACCTTCGCGTCGGGGTGGACCGCCGCGAGGAACTCGCCGACATCTTGCGTGTTCCGAAGGGCGAGCGAGATGTCGTCCCAGGCGGCGAGCGTCTCCGTGGCCCCCTTCGCAGCGACGACGCGTACACGTGCCGCTTCGGCCGCGCGCAGGCTCCCCTCGCAGTGGCGTACGACGGCGGCGGCCGGGTCCCCTGCCGCGAGGATCTCGGGGATCGCATCGACGACGAGCGGCGCGACGTAGGCGGCCGGCGGCGCAACCTTCGGCGGCGGCGGCGCAACCGGCTTTGCCGGAGCAGGCGGAGGAGGCGCTCCGCAACCGACCGTAAACGCAGCGAAAACGGAAAAGGCGAGGAGGCGGGCTCGAAGCATCCGCGGCATTTACCGCGGAATCACGAAATTCCCAATGGGGGAAGGAGCGGCCAACGACGCAGCGGCGCACGACGAGAAACGGTGCAGAACACACGCATTTCGCATGCACTCTGCACCGTTTCACTCACAAGCGTGCGTTCAGGCGCGCTTCCGACGGCGGACCGCTGCCAGAGCAAGCCCGAGGACGGCAAGCGCCCCGGAAGTCACGCCGCCGGTCCCGGCGCCGACCGAACAGCCGTCGCTCCCATCGATTTCGCCGTCGACGGTACCTGCATCCCCCGTCGAACCGGCATCGCCGGACGTTCCTGCGTCGGGGCGCACCACGCCGCCGTCCGTTCCCGTCGTGGCGTCGGCGCCAGCGTCTGCCACGACCGTTCCGCCGTCGGTCACCGCGCCACCGTCCGCGACGCCACCATCGGGGGCGGGCGGCGGCGGAACGGGGAGGTCGATCGCAAGGTCGACCGGGAGTTCGGTCGCTACCGCAGCGGCCGGGAAGGTCCACCCGAGGCGGGTGCCGCCGGTCGCGAGGTCGACGCTGTAGAGACGCGCAACCACTGGATCGGAAACGCCATTTCGTACCGTCGGGATCGGCGAAAAGAGCGCGTAGCCGGTCCCGTCGGCGCCGATGTCAAAGCCGGCGCCGTTGACGCCATCCTGGCGGGGCACGAGCAGACCGCCGACCGTGAAGAGCGTGCCGAGGTTCGGGCTCACCGCCGGAGCAACGCCCGCCTTCGTCCCTTGCGTCACGAGGAACGCATTGCCGGCGCCGCTGCGGAGATCGAGTTCGTAGAGGGTCGTCGGGCCACCGAACGCCGCCGGGACGTAGGCGGCCGAAAGGACCTGAGGAGCCTTGCCGGCGTTCCCGTCGGCAGCGTCGTAGGCGAGGTTTCCGTCGGCCGAAACGATCGCGCCGGTGTCCGGATGGAGGCGGTAGTTGAGACCGCCGCCGGTCACGAGGCGGATTCGGTCGACGGAGGGGTTGAAGTCGATGGAAACGCCCGAAGAGATGTCAATTCCGTTCGCGACGCCGACCGGAGCGGCGGCGCCAGTTGCCGGATTGATCGTGTAGAGAATCCCTGCCGACGAGATTCCGTAGAGGGCGCCCGTGGCCGGCCGCTCGTCGATGCTCAAGAGCGTTTCGCCGGCGGCGAGGCCGGTCACCGCGACGCCCACGCCGAGGCCGAGCGGCGACTTCGTCGCGAGCGGGTAGAGCTTCGAGGTGCGTGCCGCTGAATCGTTGTAGAGTGCAAACAGAGGCGCTTCCGCAAGCACCGGGGCGGCGCTGACGTCGACGATCGCCTCGCCACCGGCAACGACGCCCATATCAGTAAGAACGCCGGCATTCGCACCGGTGAGTTCGGTATTGTAGAGCTTGGTCGTGGGGTTGTTTGCGTCGTTCAACGTCAGGTAGGCGACGGCGCTGTTCGGCGAGATGTCGAAACCAGCAACCGCAGTGACGTCGTAGGTTGCGCCGTTGAGCTTCAGTGGAGCGCGCGTATTGACGACGCTAAACTGCCCATTTGCTGCTGTCACCTCAACGAGGGTGTTCTGCGTTGCGTCGATGCCCCAGAGGGCGGTCCCCGGCGTCGCCGCTCGGTTGTTCGTGTACGCAACGGCGACGACGGCGGGTGTCGGGCACACGAGAACGGTGCAGGCTGCATCACCGGCCGCATAGGCGAAGGCATTGTTCGCAGTGACGGCATTGTTTGCAGGATTGAGGACGTAGTTTTGGGCGGCGCTCGTCACAAAGCGGATTCGGTCGATCGCCGGATTGAAATCGAAGGCCCAGTCGGTCCCGGTGACGGCGTTCGCCGCCGGGATCGCCGGCCCAACGGCGGTCGCCTGCGCCGTCGTAAGATCGATGGAATACAACTGCTTGGAAGTCCCCAAGCCGTATAGGACGCCCGTCGCCGGCCGGAAGTCGATCGTCGTCAGTTTGTCCCCCGCGACGAGGCCCGCAATGGCGCGCGGAGCGGCAGCAGCACCCGGATTCGCACTGTCGAAGGGGACGAGCTTTCCGGATGCCGTCAAACCGACAATCGGCTCCGCGAGAGCGGCGGCGGGGACGAGAATAGCGGCGGCGGCCAGGGCAGCACTGAGATGAAATTTACGCATGGTGAGCTCCTAAGGGTGGGCAGTCGGGGAGCCTTACGACGACGTGACCTTTTGGTTTCGTCCCAGCGTGCCTTTCTTTCGCATCGGCCGTTGGCGCCCTCCCTGGAGGGACAACATTGCGCGATACAAACGCAGGAAAGGCCGCCCGTCGTCAGGAGCTCCGCCCGCATCACGCGCTGGACTCCCTACGATGAACGACCTTCCGTCGATGTGCGACCCCAGACACGAGTCTGGCGTACTCGCAACAATTCGCTAGCGCCGTTCCCGCCAGAGGAGCCCGAGAAGTGCGACCGAAACCCCTGTCTTCTTTGGGCGGATCAGCTGTTCTTCGAGGGGGACCGGCGCGACCTCAGAAAGCGCGGCGGCCGCCGCACGGAATTCCTGGTCGAGTTCCTGCCACTTGGCCGTGAGCGCGGCGCGCTCCTCCCGCTTGGCGACGACGTCCTCCCCCTGCTTTTTCGCTCGGGAAACCCCCTTCGCGGCCGTCGCGGCCCCTCGCACGAAGCCGACCGCCTTCCGATTCCCAAGCACCGCCGACAAGAAGCCGGCGCCCGCCTGAAGAAGCCCGTCGTTGCGAGCAGCCTCCGCCTCCGCCTCCTCGCGACGGAGTGCCGCATCGACCTTCTCGATCTTCTCGGCGAGCTTGTCGAACTTGGGCTTGTACTTTGCACGTAGTTGATCGATGGCGACGTCGCGCTGCTCGCGCCCAGCAAAAACCAAGCGATTTCGGAACGTTGCTTCCGCTTCGCCGACTTCCGAGTAGAGACCAGTCGCCGGATCGCGGAAGCGAGTGACCCCCTGATTCGCGAGCGCCCAGGTGACGAAATCCTTCTGCCACTGGGCAAACGCCTTCGCCTTTGCGGCGCTGGAGGGGAGCTCCCCAAAGCGTGCATTTTGCACCGGTACCTCGGCGAGCTCGTCCAGCGCTTCGGGCACCCACCGGGCATCCCCCCAAGCGACCGGAACTGCCGCATCGGATATCGGCGCCGCGAAACGGACGTCGCGCACCACATCGAGCTTCGATTTCGGGTCGGAGAAGCGAACGGTCGCCACGGCAAGCGCGTGCGCTTCAAGCAGGGCCCCGGGCGCAGACGGGGCATAAAGCGTTGAAATACCTTCCGGACTCGGCGGCGGATCCTTCGCAGCACCGGCGACGCGGGCCATCGCTTTGGTCTCCGTCGCCGGGAGCATCTTCCGCTCGACGACGATGCGACTGAGCTCTTCCCGGGAGAGCGGTCCGCGCAAATAGGAGAGCGTGAAGCGCGTCTGAACGAGGTGGGGGCCGCTCGGATCGTGGACGTCGTGGACGAGAAACGCACGCGGCGCGAGGCTCGAAAGCATGCGCTCGATCGTGCCGCGGTCGATGCCCGCCTGGGCAAGCGCCCCTTCGAGACCTTCGACGACTCGCGCTTTGTCCCGCTCGGTCTGGAGACGCCCGACGAACCAGGTTCCGCAATTGGCGAGCCCTTTGTAGTCGAGGTCGACGGGGTTCTGCGTCGCCAACAGAATTCCGAGGCCAAACGCACGCGCCTGCTTCAGGAGGAGGAGGAGCGGCGCCTTGCTCGGCGGGTTCGCTACGGGCGGAAAATACCCAAAAATCTCGTCCATGAAGAAGAGCGCGCGCAGCGACGACGTGCCCGTTTGGCGGCGCATCCAGGCGATCATCTGGTGGAGGAGGAGCGTGACGAAAACCATCCGCTCGGCGTCGCCGAGGTGGGCGATCGAGAGGATCGAGATCCGCGGACGCCCGTCCGGCGCGCGGAGGAAGAGATCGATGTCGAGGGGATCGCCGGCGAGCCAAGCATCAAACCCCGGACTCGCGAGGAGGTGGTTGAAGGCGACTGCAAGCTCGTAGCGCTCCTTCCGCGGGTAGAAGCCTTCTAGGTCCAAAACCCCGATTTTTTTAATTTTTGGGTCCTGAATGCGCGCGATAAGGAGCTCGATGTCGAGGGTCTCCTCGCGGGCCCACGCCTGGGTGACGATCGTCACGAGGAGGAGGTGTTCGCGGCTCTTTACCGGGTCGGCTTCGATGCCGAGAAGGCCGAGCAAGCTTCCGACGACGCCAAGCGCCTGCTCGCGGACCGCCTCAGCATCGGCCCCTTTGGGCGGAGGCGCGAGCGATTTCACAAGCGAGATCGGCACTCCGAGACGGGAGCCTGGCGTATAGACACGGACGTCGGCCGCATCCTTCAATCGCTGAATACGTGCGCCATCTTGGTCGCCCGCCGCGAGACCAGCCGCCCACTTCTTTGCCTCTTCTGCGGGATCCTTTCCCTCGGCAATCCACGGGAGGAAGTCTTCAGGCCGAAGCTCGGGGAACGTCAACAGAAGATTCGTCAAATCCCCTTTCGGATCGACAACAATCGCCGGAACTTGGTCGATTGCCGCCTCTTCGAGGAGCGCGATCGAGAGGCCCGTCTTTCCGCTTCCTGTCATGCCGATCACGACGCCGTGGGTCGTGAGGTGGCGCGACTCATAGAGGTAGGGATGGGGGGCTGCGCCGTCGGTCGCCGTCTGGCCGAGGTAAAAGACGCCGAGCTTCTCGTAGTCGGGGAGCATGCCGGTCGGTGTAGCCCGTGAAGGGTCTGGGGGAAAAGGGATCCGGCCCCTGGGGAACGAATCGCCCAGGGACCTCACCGGTGCATGCGCCGAAATGTTGACAAATCCGTTAGACCCCATCGGCAGCACCTCTGTAAACGGATGTAGGTGTTGTTGGCACACCGGTCGCAGAAGACGGGACATGATCGAAACGCGTTGGTCCCGCCTCCTCCTCGCCGCTCTCGCCTCTTCCGCGTTCGCCGTCGGCTGCACCGCCGAGGAAGCGACCGACGAGCCCCAGGAAGACACGTCGGATGTCACGACCGTCGTCCAGTCCGGAGTGAAGAACCAGAGCATCGGGAACTGCTGGATCTACGCGCACACCGGGTGGGTCGAAGCGCTCAATAAGCGTGCGACGAAGACGGAATTGAATCTCTCGGAGAGCTACGCCAGCTACTGGGATTGGTTCACGAAGGTCACGAGCTGGCCCGACACCGCGCTTGACAGCAAAGGGGCCTTCTCCGCCGGCGGAACCTGGACTTTGTATCGCTGGGAAGTGGCGCGCTACGGCGTGATCAACGAGGCCGACTTTATCCCGGAAGAGGCGACGAACCAGACGAGCTCGCGCCAGTCCGCGGCGCTCCGCGCTTTCACGGAATCGCTGAAGAACGGCGCGTTGAAGACGGTGGAAGCACGAAAGAATCGCGCTCTCGTTCGCGCCGAGCTCGACAAGGCGTTCGGACTCAGCCCCGCCGTCATCGCCAAGCTCGACAAGCTGTTCGGCAAAGATGGGATGAAGTCGATCACCCAGAATCCGCAAACGACCCGCAAAGAGGTCGGTATTTCGGCCCCCTACGACATCGCCATCGCGTGGCCGAACGCGACGACCCACGCCGAAGTAAAGGGGACGCTTTCGGACGCCGTCGCGACCGGGCAGAAGGGGTGGAAGGAAGCCAACTATCCGCAGCCGACCGACGAAAAGGGGCGCCGCGCCTTCCAGATTCGCGTCCAGAAGGCGCTGAACGATCAGGCGCCTGCGATCCTCTGGTGGAACGTCGATTTCAACGCGCTCTCCGGCACGGTGTTCAGCGCCGAACAGCTCGCGAAGCGCGGCGCGGGACGCACCGGCGGACACATGACTCTCGGCTTTGACTACCAAGTCAAGCTCGCGAACGGAACGGTCCTCAAGGCGGGCGAGACGGTCACCGACCGCAAGCTCCTTGATGCCGCCGTCGACCCGGCCGCCCAGCTCCAGTTCCTTCGTGTGAAGAACTCCTGGGGCGGGACCGGCCTCGATGGGGTCGGCGATGCGCCCCCCTCCGGGTATTACGATCTCGACATGGCCTACCTGAACGGGAAGGTCGCCGATGGCTACGGATGGGTCGCCGCGGTGCTCCCGCCGGGCTACTGAGCTACGTCGCAAGCGCTCGAAATCAAACGGCGCTTCCGCCGCGCCTTTGGCCCTTACAAATCGGTGTAGGCGCCACGATTCTGCGAGGAATCGCGTAACTCATTTGTTATCATCGCGGGTTCGTGTTCGCCGGCGCGCACCGCCGACAACCCCCCCGCAAGCCTCTAGAAGTCTCAAGGAGAACGCACGATGGAGTCGATGAAGAAGACGCGCTGGATGATCCTGGCCGCAATGGTTTCGAGCCTCTCGATGGCCGCAGGCTGCGCCGCCGACGAAGCGACGGGGGATACGGCGGGCGACGAAGAAGGCGCGACCACCGACGACATCACGAGCACCGCGAACATCTCGGAAGTGAAGCGCCAGAGCATCGGCAACTGCTGGCTCTACGCCACGGCAAGCTGGGTAGAATCGCTTGAGAAAGCGGCCTCCAAGACCGAGGACAACTACTCGGAATCCTACTGGACCTTCTGGCACTGGTTCGAGCAGCTCGCAAACGGCTACGGGGCCCCGACGGAAATCTCCACGGGCGGCAGCTACATGACCGCCGCCGGTCTCATCGACCGCTACGGCATGATGCTCGAGAAGGACTTCATCCCCGAGGAGGCGACCTCGGAAATGTCAAACCGCCAGAAGTCTGCCCTCGACGCCATGAACACCTGGCTGAAGGGCGGCGGCCTCACCGCGACGGGCGCCCCGAAGAAAGGGACCCAGGAGTACCGCGGCTACATCCTGAAGCAGCTTGAGAAGGCGTGGGGCCTCTCCAGCGACCGCGCCGCGAAGATCGAGAAGGTCTTCGGCGTGAACGTGACCAAGACCGTCGACAAGTCCTACGGCTCGCGCAAGCCGGGCAGCGAAGTCGTCCGCGCGAAGGATGTTCTCGCAGCCATCCCGGACATGGCCCAGTCGACGGCCGGGAAAACGGTCATTAACCCGAAGCTCACCATCCAGGACGCGATCGGCACCGGGTCGAGCTACTACCGCACCGGCAAGAACGCCTGGCACGAAGTCAGCTACCCGTACTCCGCCGGAGAACGTCGCGCATTCTATCAAGAAATCCAGCGCTCCCTCCATGATGGGGTCCCGGTCGTTTCGAGCTGGTTCGTCGACTTCAACGCGCTTACGCCCGACGCCCACTTCTCGAAGAAGGCCCTCGAGGCGAAGGGCCCCGGCCACCAGGGGGGCCACATGACGCTCCTCGTCGACTACACGGCGAAGACCTCCGACGGGAAGACCTACGCCGCCGGACAGTCGGTCACCGACAAGGCGATCCTCGCCCAGCTCCTCGACGCGAAGACCGAGATCATTTCGGTCCGCACGAAGAACAGCTGGGGCGGCTACCGCCCCGACCGTTGGGCCTCGGCGCAACTCCCCGGCTATCACGACCTCGACATGGACTACCTGAACGGCCCGCTCAAGCGCTGCAAGGAAGTCAACGGCGTCACCGACACAAAGAACTGCCAAGAAGACAGCGGCATGCAGGACGTCGTCCTCGCGCCGAACTACGGCAAGGACTGATCGCCGCCGCCACAGGTTCGACGAACCACGGGAGCCCCGTCTGCCTACGCAGACGGGTTTTCCCTTTTGTTGAACCGGGCTTCGTGCGATGCACGCGGGCGATGAGGCTCGGATACCAGGCGGGAACGATCGTCGTCACCGAGGTGACCGAGGCCGACTTCTTGCCCGACGTGCTCCAGTGGGACGACCGGAGCCGCTGCCACCGAGCGCGCGCCTGCGACTACGCGCTGCTCGTCATCCAGCTCCTGCGCAACAAGCAGCCCTTCGTCGACGACGCACGAAAGTACGAGGAACTTTCAGCACCTGCCGAAGATCCGCGGATGCCGCGGCCCTATCAGGAGGAGGCGCTTGCGGCGTGGATCAAGACCGGCCGGCGGGGAGTCGTCGTCCTTCCGACCGGCGCGGGGAAGACCCATCTCGCGACGATGGCGATGGCGGAGCGCCCTCGCTCCACGCTCGTCGTCGCGCCGACCCTCGATCTTGTTCGCCAGTGGCACGACCTCCTCGAAGCACGCTTTGGCGGACCGATCGGGATCGTTGGCGGCGGCGATCACCGCGTGGAACCGATCACGGTTACCACCTACGATTCTGCGTACTTGCATATGGATCACCTCGGCAATCGCTTCGGGCTCGTCGTCTTCGACGAGGTCCACCACCTGCCGAGCGAAGCCTACCGCCACGCGGCGACCTCCTGTCTCGCGCCATTTCGCCTAGGGCTGACGGCAACGCCGGAACGGACCGACGGCCGCGAAGCGACGCTCGTCGATCTCGTAGGCCCCATTGTGTACCGGAAGGATATCGTCGATATCCGCGGTGAATTCCTCGCCGATTACGACATTGATCGACGCTTCTTTGACCTCACCCCCGACGAACGTGATGCCTATGAGGAGGAACGTGCACTCTACATCGGCTTCCTTCGGGCTCATGCGATAAGCCTCGCGTCACCGGACGGATGGGGACGTTTTCTCGCGGAATCCTCCCGCACCAAGGAAGGCCGGCGTGCCTTTCAAGCGTTCCGCACCCAACGCGCCCTCGCCTTCGCCGCCTCGGAGAAGTTTGCGTTTATCGATCAACTCTTCGTTGAACATACGAACGATCGAATGCTCCTTTTTACCCAAGACAATGCCACAGCCTACCGTATTTCCGAGCGCTGCCTCGCGCCGGTGATCACCCATCGAACGCGCCCCTCCGAGCGCATCTCGATCCTGCGCGGGCTCGCCGAAGGGCGCTACGGCGCGATCGTCACCTCGCGGGTCCTCAACGAAGGGGTCGACGTCCCCGATGCGAACGTGGCCGTGATCGTGTCTGGCTCCGGATCTGTCCGCGAGCACGTCCAACGCCTCGGGCGCATCCTCCGCAAGCGCGAAGGCAAGCACGCCCGCCTCTACGAACTGGTCACCGCTGAAACGAGCGAGGCACGCACCTCCGATCGACGCC
>JAAFHJ010000099.1 GCA_013298325.1 Myxococcales bacterium
CGTCATTCAGGGGATGACGTACACAACACCGACCATCGACGCATGCGCGGTGCACTTGTAGCCAAAGGTTCCGGCGTTCGGGAAGGTGATGTTGGCGGTGTTTGTGATCGGGCTGGCCACGTCGCCGCCGTTCGTCCCGATGGGGTGCGTCGCCAAGCTTCCGTTAAACATCACGGTTTGTCCGGCCTTGATGATCATGCAATGTTCCGGCGTCTGAGCGACGGAAAAATCCCAGGTGATCGTCCGTGATGCCGCGGGTGCGGTGCGATCGGTGTAGTTGACGCAGCCGTTGAGGGCCGGTCCCGTCGGCCCGGCATCGACCGGTCCTGCATCGACGACAACGACGCCGGTGTCCGGCTTGCCCGCATCGACGACCGGAGTCCCCGTATCCGGCTTCGTCGAGCCGTCCACGAGGGGGGCCGCGACGTCGCCAACATTCGCGTCTGCCGAGATCCCGGAGTCGATGTAGACGATGCCGCCGTCGGCGGGGGTCGTCGACTGGGTATCGTCGTCGCTGCAGCCGGCGAGGGCGGCGAAGAATACGGCAAAGGCAGTTGCGGCGCGGAGCTTCATGGTGCGGCGCAATGTCGCACTTGGTGGGGAAGCGTCCAAGGAGAAAGCGCACAAAAAGCAGCGCCCCCGGAGTTCGAGGGCGCTGCGTTCCCAACCGGTCGCTTCCGCCTAGGGGCAAAAGCGAACGGATCGGTAGGCTTTTCGCGAGGATTACTTCTTCATCATCGCGAGGAGCGTGTTCGCCATCTCGCTCGGGTTCGGCGCGACGCGGACGCCGGCGCTCTCAAGCGCTTCGATCTTCGCCGCGGCGGTTCCGAGACCACCGGAGATGATGGCTCCGGCATGGCCCATGCGCTTGCCCGGAGGGGCGGTGGTGCCGGCGATAAACCCAGCAACCGGCTTCTTGAATTCCCGTTTGATGTATTCCGCCGCGCGCTCTTCTGCGCCGCCGCCGATTTCACCAATGAGAATGACGCCATCGGTCTCGGGATCCTTGTTAAAGAGCTCGAGGACGTCGATGAAGTCCATGCCGGCGACCGGATCGCCACCGATACCGACGCAGGTCGACTGACCGACGCCCGCTGCGGTGAGCTGCCCAACCGCTTCGTAGGTGAGCGTGCCCGACTTCGACACGACACCGATTTTGCCCGGACGGTGGATGTGGCCCGGCATGATGCCCATCTTGCATTGGTCCGGCGTGATGATGCCGGGGCAATTCGGGCCGATCAAACGCTGTTTCCCGGCGAGCCCTTCGAGCACGCGACGGACCTTCAGCATATCGATGACGGGGATGCCTTCGGTGATGCAGACGACGAGCTCGATGCCGGCGTCGAGCGCCTCGAGGATCGCGTCGGCGGCGCCGGGCGGCGGCACGAAGATCAAGCTGGCATTTACGCCAGCCTTTTCGCGTGCTTCGGCAACGGTGTCAAAGACGGGGACCTTGTCCTCGAACTTCTCACCGCCACGGCCGGGCGTGCAGCCGGCGACGACCTGCGTCCCGTAGGCGAGGCACTGCTTCGCGTGAAAGCTGCCGGCGCTACCGGTGATCCCCTGGACGACGACCTTCGTCTCTTTCCCGACGAGGATGCTCATTTTCCACCTTCCTTACGTGCCGCAGTCACGGCAGCAACGACCTTCTCCGCGCCGTCGGCCATCGTGGTGGCCGCGGTGATTGCGAGGCCGCTCTCACTGAGAATCTTGCGCCCCAATTCGACGTTCGTCCCTTCGAGACGAACCACGAGCGGGACCTTCAACCCGATTTCTCGGGCCGCTGCGACAACGCCATTCGCGATGACGTCGCACTTCATGATGCCGCCGAAGATGTTGACGAAGATCGCCTCGACCGCCGGGCTCTTGAGGATCATCGAGAAGGCCTTCGTGACCTGCTCCTGATTCGCGCCGCCGCCGACGTCGAGGAAGTTCGCCGGGGAAACGCCCGCCTTCTCGCCGAATACCTTAATGATATCCATCGTCGCCATCGCGAGGCCGGCGCCGTTCACCAAACAACCGACGTTTCCGCCGAGGGAAACGTAGTTGAGGCCGACGTGCTTGGCTTCGAGTTCGATGGGGTCTTCCTCGTTGGTGTCGAGGAGCGAAGCCCAGTCTTTGTGGCGGAATTCGGCGTTGTCGTCGAAGGTCACCTTCGCATCAAGAGCGACGATGTCGCTGTTCTTGAGGACGCAAAGAGGGTTGATCTCGAGCATCGCGCAATCTTCTTTGACGAAGCATTCGTACAGCGCGAGAAGGAGCTTCGTGAACTTGCCGACGGTCTCTTTCCCGTACTGGGGAAGTCCGAGGCCGAAGGCGAGCTTGCGAGCCTGGAAAGGCATGAGGCCGGTCGCCGGATCGACGTAGATCGAGAGGATCTTCTCGGGCGTGTTGTGGGCGACCTCTTCGATGTCCATGCCGCCCTCGGTGGACGCCATGACGACGATGCGGCGCTTCTCGCGGTCCACGAGGACCGACAAGTAGAGTTCCTTCACCATTTCGAGCCCTTGCTCGATGTACAGGCGACGGACCTTCTGCCCTTCGGGGCCGGTCTGGACGGTCACGAGCTGCATGCCGAGGATCTTCTCGGCGAGGGCGCGCGCGTCGGCTGCTCCCCCTTTGGCGACCTTGACGCCGCCGCCCTTGCCGCGGCCACCCGCGTGGATCTGCGCCTTCACGACGGTGACCGGGCTACCGGTCTCCTCGATGAGCTTCTTCGCCGCGGCCTCGGCCTCGTCGACGGTGAACGCCGGATACCCCTTCGGGATCGGGACACCGTACTTCGCGAAGATCTGCTTCCCTTGATATTCGTGGATTTTCACGAAGACTCCTCCATTCGCGGCGAACTGGCACTGCGCGAAGACGCAGCACATTTTCCTATCGCCGGGGTCGTACTGGACGGCACCGGTAGCACGAATCGCTCAGCGGCCCCGGGGGAAATGGGCCCGCCGTCGCTCGCGGCGCCCCCTTCAGCAATTCGGCCGTTTCCGTTGACGTCGCGCCACGCAACAACGCAAGGTGCGGATGACCATGAGCGACGGCATCAAGCTCGAAGAGCAGTGGAAGGAACGGATCGGCGAGCACCTGTTGCGGCCGGAGATGCGCGAACTTTCCCAGTTCCTGCGGAACGAGAAGCAGGCAGGGAAAGTCATCTACCCGGCGGGGGGCGACATTTTCGCGGCGTTTTCCCACACGCCCTTTGAAAAAGTGCGGGTGGTAATTCTCGGGCAAGACCCCTACCACGGCCCCTCGCAGGCCCACGGACTCAGCTTTTCCGTGCGACCAGGGGTGACCATTCCCCCGTCATTGGACAATATTTTCAAAGAGATCCACCGAGACCTTGGAATCGCACGGCCCGATCATGGCTGTTTGATTCCGTGGGCCGACCGCGGCGTGCTCTTGCTGAATGCCGTATTGACGGTCGAAGCATCGAAGGCAAACTCGCACCAAGGTCGCGGTTGGGAGGGCTTCACCGATGCGGCGATCGGTGCACTGAGCCGCGAGCGCGAGGGCATTGTGTTCCTCCTCTGGGGCTCCTACGCCCAGAAGAAAGGGCAAATGATCGACGGGAAGAAGCACCTCGTTTTGAAGTCGGTCCACCCGTCGCCGCTCTCCGCGCACCGCGGTTTTCTTGGCTGCGGTCATTTCTCGAAAGCCAACGAGTACTTCCGCGAACGCGGCGAGCCGGAGATCGACTGGGCGCTGCCGGCGCGCGCCGCCCTCTAAGCCTTCGAGACCTTCAGCCCTTCTTTTCCCGGTTGGGGAGAATGGCGGCGATCGCCGCTTCAAGTTCGGGGATCGTGAACGGTTTCTGGAGGAAGCGGACGTTGGGGCCGGCGGTTAGGTCGGCGATGTCGTCGGGGGCGGCATAGCCGCTGACGAAGAGCGTCGGCGCCGCAAATCCCTGGGCTGCCAGATGTTCCTGGGTTTGTACGCCGTCGAGATCGGGCATTGTGAGATCCAGGATCGCAAGCGCGATCGTCGAGCCGTGTTCCCGATGCAACGAGAGAGCTTCGCGCCCGGACGCGGCGAGGAGCGGTTTGAAGCCGAGGTGCTTCGTCATCCGCCCGAAGAGGTTTCGCAGCGCCGCTTCGTCGTCCACGACAAGGACGGCCGGGGTCGAATCGCTCGAAAGAACAGGGGTATTGGCATTCGCTGCGAGCGGCAGGTAGACCCGGAAGACGGTGCCGTGGCGCTCGACGTCGACGTTGCTCTCCACAACAAGAGCGCCGGCGTGGCGACGGACAATGCCAAGAACTGCGGAAAGCCCGAGCCCTCGCCCCTCGAGCTTTGTCGTAAAGAACGGCTCAAAGATTCGCGGAAGATGCTCATCGGCAATGCCGGTTCCGTGGTCGCGCACGCTCACGACGAAGTAGCGCCCCGCGAGGCAGTCGCTCCCGACGGGGGCGAGGCGGAAGGCGTCTCGCGCGACGTGCTCGACGCGTGTTTCGACGTCGACGACGCCGTCCTTGCCTTCGAGGGCCTCGGAGGCGTTGAGGACCAAATTCAGAATAACTTGGCGCAGTTGAGCGCTGTCGGCGAGCACCGGCGCCTCACCGCCGTTTGTGCGGAAGACGAGCCGCGTCCGTTTGGGGAGCATCGCGCCGAGGAGCGTCAGCGTATCACCGACGAGGGCGGCGCCGTCGACCTCCGAGAGCGTCGCGTTGGAGCGGCCCGCGTAGGAAAGGAGCTGGGTGGAGAGCTCGCTGGCGCGGCGGGCGGCGGTTTCGATCTGGTGGAGGGGGGCGTCGGGGCCTTCGAGGTTCGGATGCTCGATGCGGAGAAGGCTTGAGGCCCCCATGACGACGCCCAGGAGGTTGTTAAAGTCGTGGGCGACGCCGCCGGCGAGAACGCCAAGAGATTCGAGTCTTTGCGTCTCTGCGAGCTTCAAATCCAGAGAGCGCTCGCGCACTTCGCGGAGCCGCTCATCGGTCACGTCGGACACCGCGCCGACGATGCCGTTGCCGTGGCTCCGGGCAAAACGCCGCAACCCGATCGACAGGTGACGGCGGGCGGCGCCAGGAAATACGTAGGTCACCTCGCAGCGGGCGGCCCCTTCGGCGAGGGCTTGCGTACGGGCGGCATCGAAGGCGCCCCTCCCCTCCTCGTCGAGGGCACTTCGAAACTCGCCGATCGGAATGCGGCGACCGCCGGCCCCCTCGCCAGGCGCCGAATGGAGGGATTGGGCGGGGAGTAGGTGCTCGGAAAGTGGCTTTGAAAGGACCAAGACTTCATCGAAAGCATCAATGAAGAACCAGCCGAAGCGGGCGAGCGACTGTGCCTCTTCGAGGACCCTCTCCCGCGCCCCGAGCCGCTCCTTCGCGAGCCGGGCATCGAGGGTCGCCTGGCAGGCCATGGCGAGATCGGTAAGGGTTTTGACGACTTCTTCGTCGTAGTTGCGTGGCGCGCCGTCGATCACGCAGAGGGCGCCGATCGGATGGCGCCGGGAGTCATCGGCGTAAATGGGGACGCCGGCATAGGCGACAATCCCCGCTTCTGTCGTGCCACGGTTGAGACGCAACACGGGGTGCTCGCGCGCGTCGTCGACGACCAGCGGCGCATTCAATGCGACCACATATTTGCAAAAGGAGTGCGTCAGCGGCGACGTGCGCCGGGTCGCCCACGGCTCGTGGAGGCCGACCGCGCTCTTGAAATGCTGGCGGGCGTCGTCGACGAAGGTGACCAGCGACGTCGGGCTGTTCGTCAGCCGGGCGGCTAAGCGCGTGAAAAGGTCGAAGATTTCCTCGGGGGGCGACCCGGGGAGGCCCGTCTCCGCAAGGAGCGCGAGGCGCCCTTCATCGAGGAGGGTGGCGAGGAGAGCTTCGTCGGAGGGGAGATCACGATGGGTCACGGCGGCGGGAATGTCTCACCGATCGGTCATGCATGGGGGGGGAAATCGGCGGGCAGGCATCGGCGATGGCCGGTGCAAACCGCTGCGTTTTCGACTATTCGGCAGCCATGAACGGAGCACCGAAGCTTGGCTACGTGATCGTCTATGTCACCGACGTGGCGGCGACCGTCGCCTTCTACGCGCGCGCGTTCGGCCTGCAGGCACGCTTCGTTCACGAGAGCGGCACCTACGCAGAGCTCGAAACCGGCGGCACCGCGCTCGCGTTTGCCGTTGAGTCTCTGCCGGCGATCCCCGGTGGCTTCACGCCGAACCGTCGCTCGGAAAAGCCGGCCGGGGCGGAAGTGGGCCTCGTCACCCAAGACGTCCATGCATTGTACAAGCAAGCAGTCGCTGCCGGCGCCTTGGCGACGCTGGAGCCGACGGTGAAGCCTTGGGGGCAAACCGTGGCCTATGTTCGCGATCTTGATGGATTTCTTGTAGAACTTTGCTCGCCGATGGGGTGACGGTCGGCGTTACTTTGCGAGAACGGGCACGAAGGTCCACCCCTCGGCGGCGAACGGGGCGACGACCTCCGCGAGGTCGTCGAAAGGGGTCGCCGGGTCGGCTTGCAGGGCGACGGTTTTCACGCCACCGGCGGCGACGAAGCCGATTTGTTTCGCGCAGTTGGCAACCGCGTTTGGGCGGAACGCCCCTTGTGCCGACCGCGAGAGGGCGACGCCGGGACCGATCGACGCGCAGCCGGGACCGACGGCGCCGCCGGCGCTGCGGAGGCTCACGCCGCTCGGGAGGATCATCATGGATAGCGAATGGGGGGCGACCGCCGCGCCCGCTTGGACCGGCGCCTCAAGGGCGAGGTCGATGCCGCGTGCGCCGCCGTGAAGGCGAAGACGCGGGCTTCCGAAATACTGGCTCGTTGCGAGGAGTTCTTCGAGGAGCCGATAGCTCGTGGAGCCGTCGACCTCGATGGCGACGCCGGCGGTGTACCCGGCGCGATCGGCGCGCTGAAGGGCATCTCCGACGGGGACGAGGTAGAAATCGGCGAGCCCACGGCGTTTGAAGGCTTCCGGAGCGCCTCGTGACGGGTCTCCGGAAAGGGGAATGAGCACGCTCCCATCGTGGGCAATAACGGCGTCGCTCGTGACCGCGAACTGGGTGCCGTCGGCGAGCGGAGCGTGGGGAGGAGCCGACGAGGTGCAGCCGGCGAGCACCGGGAGCAAGAATGCGAAATACTTCGTGTTCATGATTTTACATCCGACTGCGAGAGGATCGTCGTTCGGCGGCCTGCTGCCGTGATGGATGCGATGCGTGGCTCTCCGCGAACATTCGAAGCTTGTCCACTCCTATCGAAGGATACAAAGGATAAAGCGAAGTCTGCGAGAACCGCCATGGCGACACCTTCAATGGGTCCAAGACGTGGTCGTTGGGCGCGACGACCGCTCTCGATGGGGGACGCCCGCGCCCCCTGCCCTCCTCCGTTGTCGGCACCGCCGGCCCCATTCGCGTAGAGCGGCGCCAAATGCGCGATTTTTGGCCCCCGCGACGCGCAACCAAGGCTTGCGCCAAGGGCTCAGGCCAGTAGAGAGGCGCTTACGATGACAGCGAAGCACGACGGCCGCCACGCAGCGAACAACCTCTGGGTCACTCAGCAGAACCTGGCGCGCGCCAAAGGGGGGCGTCCCCAGTACGAGGCGAAGCCGCGTGGACCAAAAGCGCCCGTCGCCGCGAAGAAGGTCCCGCTCCGGGGACCGGCCGCTCGGGCGCCGAAGCCGGTCGCCGACGCGAGCCCGGCCGCCGACACCCCGGTCACAGAAGCGACCTGAGTCTGCCGCCGCTAAAAAAGCGGCACCGACCGAACGGATGAGGTAAGCGCCACCGAATGCCCGTCAAAGACAGCAACGGAACGCTCCTCGCCGAAGGTGACTCGGTCACCGTGATCAAAGACCTCAAAGTAAAAGGGGGCTCCTCCGATTTGAAGCGGGGGACGACGATCAAGAAGATCCGATTGATCGACGACGACGAAGAGGCCATCGAGTGCCGCGTCGACGGGAGCACACTCGTCCTGAAGACCTGCTTCCTCAAGAAGGCCTGACGACGTTTCGCGGGGCTACGACCGCAAGACAAACGAAGAAACCCTCGATGCCGCGAACGGCCTCGAGGGTTTTTTGCGGCGGGGACGGGGCCCCTGTTGAGGCGGGCCCGCCGTCCGTCGCGACACCGCTCACATGTGGGCGATGATGTTGTCGCCGAACTCGGAGCACTTCACTTCCGTGGCCCCTTCCATCATACGGGCGAAGTCGTAGGTGACCTTCTTGGAGGCGATCGCGCCGTCCATGCCCTTGATGATGAGGTCGGCCGCTTCGTGCCAACCGAGGTGACGGAACATCATCTCGCCGGAGAGGATGACCGACCCCGGGTTGACCTTGTCGAGGTCGGCGTACTTCGGCGCGGTGCCGTGGGTCGCCTCGAAGATCGCGTGGCCGCTGACGTAGTTGGCATTGCCGCCGGGGGCGATGCCGATGCCGCCGACCTGCGCGGCGAGCGCGTCGGACAGGTAGTCGCCGTTGAGGTTGAGCGTCGCGATGACGTCGAATTCCTTCGCGCGGGTGAGGACCTGCTGGAGGGTGATGTCGGCGATGGCGTCCTTGACGAGGATCTTGCCGCTGGCGAGGGCCGCCTTCTGCTCGGCGTTCGCGGCGTCTTCGCCCTTCGCCGCCTTGGTGCGCTCCCACTCGGACCAGGTGTAGACCTTGTCGCCGAACTCGCGCTCGGCGAGGGCGTAGCCCCACTTCATGAACGCACCTTCGGTGTACTTCATGATGTTGCCCTTGTGGACGAAGGTGACGCTCTTGCGCTTCGCCTGAATGGCGAACTCAATCGCCGCACGGACGAGACGCTCCGTCCCCTCTTCGGAGACCGGCTTGATGCCGATACCGGACGAACCCGGGAAGCGGATCTTCTTGAAGTCCTTCGGGAATTCCTTCTCGAGGAACGCCATCATCTTCGCAACTTCGGGGCTCTTCGCCTCGAACTCGATGCCGGCGTAGATGTCTTCGCAGTTTTCGCGGAAGATCACCATTTCGACGTCTTGGGGGCGCTTGACCGGGCTCGGAACGCCCTGGAACCAACGCACCGGGCGGAGGCAGACGTAGAGGTCGAGCATCTGACGAAGGGCGACGTTCAGCGAGCGAATGCCGCCGCCGATCGGCGTCGTGAGCGGCCCCTTGATGCCGACAAGGTAGGTGCGGAAGGCTTCGACGGTCTCGTCGGGGAGCCAGTTGTTCGTCTTCTCGAAGGCCTTTTCGCCGGCGAGGACTTCGTGCCAGGCGATCTTCTTCTCGCCCTTGTAGGCCTTCTCGACGGCGGCATCGAGGACGCGGACGGAGGCGCGCCAGATGTCGCGGCCGGTGCCGTCGCCTTCGATAAACGGGATGATCGGGTTGTTCGGGACGTTGAGCTTGTTGCCCGCACCCATCGTGATCGGCTGGCCCTGAATCGCAGTCATCGAAATCTCCGCTGCTTGAAGAACGTCGCCGATTGCCGAACGTGGCGATCTTGGTCGACTTTCCGTCGGTGTGTTAGAAACGTAGGCTTCGAGTGCCTTTCGCAAGGTCGCTCGTGGGCGCGCACCTACCACACTCACAAAGGGGCCGGCTAGCGGGACGCGCGCTCCGGGCAGTCGCCAGCGTCGACGAGCAGCTTCTTCGCGTAGTCGCCGTGGCTTCCTGCGCAGACCACGGCGCGCAACGGGGCCGTCTCTGCGTCCCGCTTCAATTTGAGGAGCGAGAAGTACTTCACCGCGCTCAATACGCCGAGATCGACCCCTTTCGGGAACGCCGAAGCGACGCCTGGCACCGCCGCTTCGGCAGCAGCAATCTCTGAAAGTGCGCGTTCGAATTCCTTGGCATTGTAGGCTCTCAATGCCGCCTGCTTGTGGACGCGCGGGTCCTTCGGGTAGCGCTTAAGCCATTCGTCGAGGTGGGAATTCCAGACGGCGACGCTGTCGGGACCTATCGGGTTCTGCTCGTTCGGGAGAAGGTCGAAGAAGACGCGATCCCCCTCCAACGACTTGAATTCTTCGTCAAATTTCCGCTTTTGGTCGGCGCCAAAGTAGGACTCGGTGCGGGCGCTTGCCGCGTAGCCGGCGCCGATCGCGCGATCAAATGCCTCCCGATCTTGGGAATCACGGGCCTGTTCGGCCTGCCAAAGGAGCACACGCGGATCGTCCGGGAAGCGAGACGCCCAGGCCCGAAAGAGGTCATTGTGGGGCCCGCTGTCCTTCGGAAGATCTTCGTTCGGAATAAGCGTTGCCGCAAGAGCGACTTCGGCGCGCATCGGCGCGTAGGCGCGGCTCGGAATACGGGAGAGAGCACCGGCATTCAGCAACACAGTCGCCGCCGCAAGCGCGGTCACGAGCGGCGCCGTGAGCGCGTCCTTCCAGGCAGTGTGTCCATCGTTCGCCGTGTCTCGCGCTTGCGAACGGGCGGGCCCGCGAAGAAAAAGATAAAGAGCGCCGCCACTTAGTGCGCCGCCAAGCGCTCCGCCTAGGTGGGCGCCCAGATCGACGGGGGCGTCCCCATGCATGGCGAGCGGCAGCAGACTCGGCACGAGAACGCGTGCAAGCTGCAAACGAATTCCCGTGCGGATCGCCGGCGGATCGAGCTCCGCGAGCACCATGCCGGCGGTGACGACGCCGAGGATCGCCCCAGAAGCGCCGACGGAGAGAACGTTCCCTTTGTTGGCGAGGACCGACCCAAACGAGCCAAAAAGACCCGAAATTCCGTAGAGAATGACGAACCAGCGGGCGCCGATCTTCCGCTCCAGGAAGACGCCCGCCATGCCGAGGGCGACGCCATTGAGTGCAAGATGCACTGGATCGGCGTGGAGGAACGTCGCGGTGAGCAGCCGGAAGTAGTCGCCGTCCCGGAACGCCTCTTTCCCGAGGGCGCCGAGCGCTTGGAGGGTGAGAATATTCGGGGCGAAGCCGGTTCGCGGTACGACGGGGAGCGCGTATTCGAGGAGGAGCCCCACGGCGAGAACGGCGAGCAAGGTGAACGTCGCCGTCATCGGCTGGGCGGGGAGTTCGCCGACCGACTCGGGGACGCCCGGTTGTTCGAGGGCGCGCAGGAGGTCGTCGTGATCGGCCGCGCGAATCACAAGTGATTTCTTAAAGTTGCCCCACCAGCGATCGTAGGAAAGCTCGAGGTGGAGCGGCTCTTCACCGACGGCGAACGAGAAGGTGCGGCTCCGCGGAACCGGGCTCCGGACCGTCGCCACGAGGACGTGATCGCCGGCGCCGAGGTCGACGGCGACGTGGGCACCGGCACGAAAAGAACCGGCGTGAACGACCACGCCATCCACTCGAAACTCCAAAGGAAAATCGACGGCGTAGAAGCCCGGCGGCGCGAAGGAAAGCACGACGGTCGCCATTGGAGGCGGGATTATCGCGCCTTGCGCGTCGCTCCCAGCGCTTTGTCGAGGCGCCGCTCCGCTTCGGCGACGGCGTCGTCGACCCAGGCATCATGCCCTTCCTCGACGGGGGGCGCCTCGGGGGCAGTCCAGTCGAGGTGGATCGGCTGCCCTTCAAGGGCGGCGTGGCCGGCGAAGGCCTCGCTGGAGAGCGCGATGGAAAAACGCCCCAGGTCGCGGTTGTCGGGACCGACAAGCGGGAACGTGTGGCGGACCGTCGTAAAGCCATGCATCGGCTGCTTGCCGACGATTGGCCCCTCGTCGAAGGTCCCC